>CALUPQ010000065.1 GCA_944322695.1 uncultured Mailhella sp.
TTTCAAGAAGTTTCTATATTATTAAATATGTAGGACTTGGCTTTTGATATGTTTTTCTTCCCCATGCCGTAAGGTGTGGGGAGTTTTTTAGCTCAACGAATGAATTTTTTCTGGCATGTCTGGAGCCATCTACCCAGATTTTTTCGCAGAAAGAGCAGTAGCAGAGCTGGACAGGTATTTTTATATAATCATTTGAAATTATTCATAATTTTTATACACTGCAAGAATGTATGAAAAGATGTATGCTCATTAACACAACTTCCATATTACCAAAAGATATCGATATGTTACATTTACAGTTCAAATCCCTCTCTCTGAAAATAACCCGTTGATTTATCAACGGGTTTTTCTTTTTAATCCGATAATTCTGCAAGACTCGCCGAAGTCGTACATCCGGTACATCCATCAGGAAGCGCGTCAACGGTCTGCAAGGTCAGACAGCTTGGACTGCCGGGCGCAAGTTTAACAATGCGGACTTGTTGAAAACTCATCCCGGAAACGCTATATCGGAGCCGGCCTGCGCCGCTTCCTGCCCCCCGTGCACAGCACACATCCCTTATGGAGAAAGCCATGAACATCCTCTGCATTGGAGACAGCCTTACCTACGGCTACGGAGTCCGAAGGGCGGAAACATGGTGTGCGCTCGCTTCGGAACTGACCGGGCACAACTTCATCAATAAAGGCGTCAACGGCGCAACCACCGGAGAAATGGCACAGCAGGAGCTTTCCGGGGATGAAGTCTTCATCATGGGCGGCCTGAACAATCTCTTCATGGGAATGCCCGTCACCGTACCCCTTTCGGACATGCGCAGGATATGCGAAAGAGCTCTGGACCTAGGAATACGCCCCACCGTGGGGATTCCCATGCAGATTTCCACCGACATTTCGGAAGGATGGTGCGACGGCCCCATAGACATGAATATCGTACGCTCATGCTATGCCGAGTTCGCAGACGCGCTTCTCCTCCAGTGCAGAATGGACGGTATCGCCTTCATGGATTTCCGCCCGCACCTCGGTCCTGGAGACCTTTCCTTCGACGGCATTCACCTGAACAGGCAGGGACACCTGCGTATGGCACAGGTTGTAGCAGCCCACTGGAACGCCAAGCGCTGAATCGACATCCGGCACACTGCTTGTCCGGAAAGATAAAAGACGTCGCTTCCCCGAAAGACGCCGCGCCAGCTCTCCGCACCTTTGCAAGGCAAAGCGACGTGCCGATTGCCGTCCGCCTGGGGCATCGCCCGCACGATGCCGCTCTTCCGACGTTGAAAGTCCCGCAAGGCCGCCCGGTGACGAAGAAGAACCTCACCGCAATTGCCAGTCGTCCCTTGCGATAAAAAAGCTCTTTCAAAGCAGCAAAGCAGAGGACATCTCGGAAAACCTTCCGCGCGAATGCCGGTCTGCCGAAAGCCTTCCCGCCCACGTTCTTCCATCAGCCGCGGTCCGTCCCTCTGAAAACGCGGCCTTGCATGGGCTCATCTTCGGGCTGGATTCCCCAACAATGAGAACGCCCTGCCCCTCGTTCCCGTCAGTTCTGACCGCCATGTGGGCATGGCGTTTTCTTGCGGTAAGCGACGCCGACTGCTACATTTCCGACAAAGGAGCATGCCATGAACGACGTTCTCAGCGAAATTCCCTTCAACGCCATTCCCGGTCTGCGCGCAGGTCACGCCCAGAACCAAACGGGTATGACCGGCTGCACCGTGCTTCTGGCAGAGACGGACATGGCCGCGGCCGTGGACGTCAGAGGTGGAGGCCCTGCCTCCCGGGAAACGGAATTGCTCTCTCCGGTGGCCTCCTGCGAGCGCATACATGCGCTTGTTCTTTCAGGAGGAAGCGCCTTCGGCCTTCGATGCGCGGACGGCGTCATGCGCTATCTGGAAGAAAGAGGGCGGGGCTTCGATACCGGCTTTGCCCGCGTCCCGCTGGTCTGCGCTTCCTGTCTGTACGACCTCCAAATAGGTGACGCAGGGGCCAGACCCGATGAGGAAATGGGCTATGCGGCATGCCGGAACGCCGAACAAAACCGTCTTCTCAACGGGAACATCGGGGCAGGCACAGGATGCACGGTGGGCAAGCTCGGCGGCGTAAAGACCATGATGAAATCGGGCCTCGGCTGTTATGCCGTACGCATAGGCGACATCATGGTAGGAGCCATCGTGGCGGTGAACGCGCTGGGCGACGTTTTCGACATCGACAGCGGAAAACGGATGGCCGGCATGCTCACGCCGGATAAAACAGGCTTTGCCGACAGCGAAAAAGCCCTGTTCCGCACCTGCGCAGAACGAGCGGACAATCTTTTCACCGGCAATACCACCATAGGGGCCGTAGTGACCAACGCAGGCTTCGGCAAAAGCCAGCTGAAGAAAATCGCGTCCATGGCCCATAACGGTCTTGCCAGAACCATCCGTCCGGTACACACCTCCGCCGACGGAGACAGCATCTACGCCCTGTCCACAGGCAGCCTCCGCGCCAATCAGGATGCCGTGGGCACGCTGGCCGCCCATGTCATGGGAAAAGCCGTCAACGCCGCCATACGCGCCACCGAAGGCTCGGCCGACTGCCCGGCATGGAGAGACCTCTCCTTCTGCCGAAAAGGATGACGCCCCTCGCACAGCCCCCTTCCCGGGAAGCCTCGGGTCCGAATTCGAAATTCTGTCAGAGAGCATCTCCCTCTTCTCTCAAAATATCAAATGGATAGGCCTGTGCCATATCCTCGAAACCCATGACAGGGGCTGTCTCACGGTGGACGAACTCTTCCTTACGGCACGCTCCGGCATTCTCCTTCTTCCTCGTGCCATGACCTGCGACAGGAACGCAGTAAGCATCAGCGTCCCACCTTCCCTTGAAGAGAATCAGAGACGTTGTCTCGATGTTTCCGACGTTCCCCTTCGCTTTCATCGCATGGTCGCGGAGGCATGCGGAGCGAAAGACCTTTTGTGCAGGACCGGCGGGCGGCATTTTCATCTCTTCGTGAGTGAAGCCGGCACCACCGTCATGCTCCGCCCGGCCGGGAACGGGGAAAGGCATCTCGACCGGCAGAAAAAGCGTGCCTTTCCCAGAACGCATCCGGCATTGACGCCGCCGGATGCCGAAACCTCCCTCTTTTCCGGAGAACACGAAATTCCTTCGACGCTCCGCTCCGAAACGCCGAACGGCACGCACGGCATTCTCCCTCGACCGAAGGGGGCTTTCAGAACATGCATTACCTATGTCTGACATCCCCGCCGGACAATGTGGAAGCAAGAGCGGGAAGCGTGCGCACTGCGCCTACAAAAAGTGCCAGACCAAGGCACGGGGCGGCTGCCAGCGCCAGAAAGGCTGCGCTGTAGCTTACGTGATGAGCGAAAAGTCCGCCGTAGGTATTGCTGAACGATGCGCCAACGCCCTGAATGGTGAGAACAAGGCCCAGGCCCATGTTGATATGGCCGCTGCCCTGAAGAAGACGCGCTATGATGCCCGGTGTGGCCACGCCGAGAAGACCGGCCCCCACGCCGTCCAGCATCTGCACGGGAATGATGTTCCAGGGACTTGCCCACAGACCGGCGATGAGTCCGCGCACGGGCAGAGCCAGAAGCGCCAGAAGAAAGAGCCAGCCGTAGCCTCTGCTCTGCGCCATTTTCGCGCCCCATAAAGCCACGACTATCATGGTCGCCTGAGCAAGCAGCACGGTCCCCGCAGTATAGGCGGCACCGTTGACCTCGAATCTGGCCACGGCGGACTGCCCCAGCAAAGGCAGCAGAGCCGCGTTGCCGAGGTGGAAGAAAAACAGCGTCAGCGCCACGGCCAGAAGCGCCTTGTTGACGAACAGCAGACGGATGTCCCTTGCATGGCGGACTTCATGCCCGGACTCCGGGCTGTCAAGGCCGCGTGCCACACTGTAGTCGATGTGGGCCGGGTCTATGCGCACAAGGCTGAACAGCGCGGCCGCGCCCATGAACGCCATGACGAAGAACACTCCCTGAATCCCCCAGACGTAGCCGACCAGACCGCCCAGTACGGCCGTGCTCGCATTGCCAGCATGACTCCACGCTTCATTGACGCCGAGTCTTGCGGGAAGCCCCTTCTGCCCCACCATGCCCAGAGTAATGCCGGTCAGGGAAGGCATGATGGCCGCCGCCGCGACGCTTTGCAAAATTCTGGAAAAACCGATGGCCAGTGCGCCGTTCCACAGAAAAATCATGCCGCAGCCGAGCACTATTAACAGGATGCTCAGAGAAATGAGACCTCTTTTGCGCCGGGTATGGTCCGCCAGAGCGCCGAGCGGAGTGATGCACAGAAGTTCGGCCAGCCCTCCGGCCGTCATCACGAAACCTATCTCATCCGGCGTCCACCCCTTTTCCTGCAGATACACGCCGAGAAAGGGCCCCAGCCCGTCGCGCACGTCCGCAAGAGCAAAACAGAGAAGGGAAAGGAACATGAGCGAACGCGCTCTGGAGCTCTCATCAGTCATACAGAACCCTCCGGCATCTGCCGCCCGACAGGGAAACGGACAGGCCGTCTTTTGAACTTGGGAGATTCCGCGTTCCGTCGAACCCCGGCGTGGGACGGCGGGAACGCCGCGCGGAAAATACGCCCCCTCCGGTAAAAGTTCAAGTCCGTACGAAAAGCGCAACCTCAGAAAAGAGCCCCCCCTTTCAGTTCCGCAGAAAGCCTGTTTCGCGAAAAGTTCGATTTTTCCCGGTTCTTTTCGGACAGGCTTTTCAGGAACAAAAAACCAGCCTGTCCGAGAGTTCCGGCAGACAGGCTGGTCCAGATGAGGAAATGAAGAGGAGGGTATGGAAGAGCTCCGGTCCGGCATGAAGCCTGTGACCGTTGACGACTTCTTTCTACCTGAGCGGCCCCAAAAGTCACGTTTCAAACTCTTTCCTTTTCTGAAAGACTTCGCAAGGATACTTTGTCTTATCATGACATTCGGGAAACTGAAAAACGCCTCCTTCCTCAAAAAGCACACGCTCTTCCGAAGCCGCTCTTTTCTGCAACGTATCCCGCCACGAAAAAACGGCCTGTCCGCAGGGGGAAATGCGGACAGGCCGAACAGGAAGGGAAAAGAAAGGAGTTCGCGGCCGTCCATGGGGACGGACGACCTTGTTCATGGATATACCATGACTGAGAGACTCGGTCACGTTTCAAAGTCTTTCCATACCGCTTCTTCTCTGTCCAGAGGCAAGCATGGTACGCTTTTTTCAACAGGCCCCCTCCCCTGTCGACGTTTGCCTTTTTCCTTCGTCACGGCTATGTTAACCGTATGACAGAGGACGGCCGCACCGGTCGAACAACCTGTGATGCCGCGGAAAGAACATGGCCCCCGCAACAGGCGGTCGGGCATGAATTCCCCTCCCCCGCAGCCTTCCGGTCATCCGAAACCACGCGCAGAAAGGAAAACGTCATGAAAAAAATCTATACTCTCGGCCTGATTGTCACGCTCCTGCTCGGCAGCGGTTGCGCCACGCAGAGCAACATGGGCAGAGGCGCGACCTACGGCACCGCCGGCGGCGCCGCGGCAGGCGCGCTGCTCGGTCAGATTATCGGCGGCAACACCAAGTCCACGCTCATCGGCACTGCGGCGGGCGCGGTCATCGGCGGTCTTGCCGGTACCGGCATAGGCTCCATGATGGACAGGCAGGAAAACGACATGCGTCAGGCGCTGGCCAACTCCGAAGCCGTGGCCGTCCAGCGTGAAGGCAACGCTCTTGCCCTCACCTTCAAGAGCGATTTCACCTTCGATGTGAACTCCTCCGCCATCCGTCCCGGCCTCTACCCCGAGCTCGACCGTGTCGCCCAGGTACTGGTCAACTATCCGCAGACGACCATCGTCATTGCCGGCCATACCGACAGCACCGGTTCGGAGTCGTATAATCAGCAGCTTTCCGAACGCCGCGCCGACAGCGTGAAGAACGCCCTCACCCAGCGCGGCATCGCCGCCTCAAGGATTTCCGCCATCGGTTACGGAGAAAGCTCTCCCATAGCCGACAACAGCACCGAATACGGCCGTCAGCAGAACCGCCGCGTGGAAGTCCGCATCAACCCCATGCAGTAAATTCCGCTTGTTCCTGCCGCCGGAAGTTCTCTCTTCCGGCGGCTTTTCGTCTCTTTCCTCTTTGCCGCCGCATCCGGGAGGCGCAGTACCGGTCTTTTTTCGTCGCGCGCCCCTCGCTCTTGCGCAAGACCAGGAACTTACGCCTCAGCCGGTCTTTTCTTTTCATGAAGGAATACATCCTCATGTTCATCGTGGCCTTCGTTTCGGCCACACTCCTTCCCGCGCAGTCGGAGGCTGTTCTCGTAGCCCTGGTGGCGGAAGACGAACATTCTCCATGGGCTCTGGTGGCCACGGCCACCATGGGAAACAGTCTGGGTTCCACGCTCAACTGGTATCTCGGCTCGCTCGCCCAGAAGTTTCTTCACGCCCGGTGGTTCCCCATCAAGGAAGAAAAACTCCGCAGGGCCGAGACCTGGTATCACAGGTACGGCCGCTGGTCCCTGCTGCTGAGCTGGGTTCCCGTCATAGGCGACCCTCTCACCTTTGCCGCCGGGGTTCTGAAGGAACCGTTTCTTTCCTTTTTTTCCATCACCTGCGCGGCAAAGCTGTTCCGCTACCTCGTGCTTGTCGGAGCATATCTGGCCCTGTTCTGATTTCAGGTCCGCCCATCCCGGCCTTTCCTGCACCGCGTACTGAAAATACCAGAAGAGCCCCGCTCCTTTTCAGGAGCGGGGCTCATGTTTTCAATCAGACAGCTTCAAAGAAGGTTACTTCACTTCGGTGAAGTCGGCATCCACAACGTCGTCGTCCTTCTTGCCGGCGTCCTGGGCCTGCTGAGCGCCCTGAGCGCCCTGCTGCTGGGCCTGGGCGTTCTTG
>CALUPQ010000066.1 GCA_944322695.1 uncultured Mailhella sp.
AAGAAAGGGGCCAGGCCTAGAAGCGACAGGCCCACCATGAGATACAGCGGATTGATGTCGGTCATGGAATGGTCCGGAGAGGCTACAGGGTTTCGGAAATCTGCACGCCGAGTACGCCGTTCATATCCACGAGACGCCCGCGGGCGATGGCCTTGCCGTTGGCCCTGATGGTCACGGGAGCCTGCATGTCGCCGTTCAGCGCAAAGGTGTATCCCTCGGTGAGAGCCTCCAGCTCCCCGAGAGTGATGAGGCGGCGGTCCAGTTCGAAGCTCAGGCGGATGTCTATGCTTTTCTGTTCGGGATCGTTCATGAAAGAGTCCGGTTCTTCGGATACGGGTGAGGAAAGAACGGCGGTGCCGTCCATGACTGCGCAGGGAGCCGCAAGACAGCTTGTGGAAGTGTGCCGGATGCGCACCGTCAGCGTTTCCGGCGCCGTCCATGCGTCCGGCAGAAGCACGTCGCCTGCGGCAAGTCCGGCGGCCTCTTCAGGCTTCAGCAGAAGATAGCCCGATTCCAGACCGACTTCAAGGGGAACGCCTTTCAGCGTTTCATGCAGGGGGCCGCATTCACGCTGGGGCAGCGTACGGAGAGACTCGACGAGCATGGCGGCGTATTCGGCTTTCAGGGGGGAGAGTCGCAGGAATACGGTCTGCTCCGGAAGGCCGTTGCAGGCGGAGAGCCGGGAGCTGAAACCAAGGGAAAAGGCAGGCGCAACGGTCTGAGCGGAAGAGAAGCGCACGTCGCGCAGCAGAATCGGCCTGTTCAGCAGGCCGCTCAGACCGGATACGGGAGGCTCCAGCAGCGATTGCAGCAGGGCGCGGCGCACTTCGGGCGGAAGAGCGCGTTCATCGGTTTCCTGCCCGGAGCCGGTG
This sequence comes from uncultured Mailhella sp., assembly GCA_944322695.1. Lineage (GTDB taxonomy): Bacteria > Desulfobacterota > Desulfovibrionia > Desulfovibrionales > Desulfovibrionaceae > Mailhella. The sequence goes on from CALUPQ010000066.1 coordinate 873, forward strand.
AACACGCTGTGACGGAGCAGAAGCGTCGTGTCGTCGAGTTCCAGAGTCCACGACGTTCCATCTATGTCCAGGTCGATGACGCAGGCCGGAGAAAACGCCGGCACTTCGGTCAGAAGCTGAAGCATGGCCTCGCCGGTGCCGAAGGCCGTGCTCCACGGGGCGGGACGCAGACTCAGGCTGTTTTGAAGAAGCGCCTTCTCCCTGATGAGGGTGGGCGCCTTATAGGTGGGATGATATACGGATTCCGCCATGATGCTGACCTGCTTTAGTGATTATTGAAAAAGTCTTCTTCCATGTAGCCGCGGGAACGGCGGCCGCTGTCGTTTTCTTCCCTGTCGCTATCCTGCATCACGACAACGCGCACATCGGCATTTTCCATTTTGGACAGTCTGCTCTGAAGGGTATCCTGAGCGGCAACCAGCGATTGGAACGAGGAGCCGTCGGTACAGTTGACGGTGACGGACAGCATGCCGTCCACTCCGCGCTGAAGGACGATTTCCGTTCCGGGCAGCGTCTGGCTGCCCAGAGAGATGCGTACCTCGTGTCCGCCTTTCTCCGGGGTGGAAACAAGGATGCGCTCCACGAGCTGCTCGATTTCGGCCGTGTCCTGCATTTGGGCTGCGGGGGCAGGCACCTGTTCCATGCGACCGGAAAAAAGACTGTCCAGAGGACTCGTCATGCCGGAAAGCTGGGGCTGAACGTTCCTGGTCGCTTCCTCGGGACCGTCATTGTCCATTGCTTCTTTGCGGGATTGGCCGCTTTCCATGTCATGACGGTCGGGCTTTTCTTCCAGAGCCTTCAGAAAGCGGTCGGTCGCTTCGGTATCCGGGGCGGGCGGCGCGGACTCTGTTCCGCTGCGGAGAGAGTCGCTCCGGTCTGACGGAGAGGACTGGGAAAATCTGATGTCCATGTTGCTCATATTTTCCTCCTTCGGAAGGCTCAGGCATCTTCGCCTTCCGCTTCGGCTCCTTTTCTGGAAAGAGGTCGGAATTCCTCGAGTTCCAAGTCTTCCTTATGTTCAGCTTCCTTTTTGGCCTCTTCCTGCCATATATCCTTGTGCGCCTGTATCTTGGAAGTGTTTTTTCGGGCCAGCTTCACCGCTTCCTGTGCTTTTGTCAGTTCCGTGCGGCGAAGCTGCACATCCTTTTCCGCCAGAACGACGGCCTTTTCCTTCTCCGCCTCCTGCGCGGCGAGCATGGCAAGGCCCGTTTTGAAGTCGTCCAGCTGGCCTATGGTCATGGGGCGGTTCATGATGGCCTGGTAGCGGCGCTCTTCCTCCTCTTTGCGCCAGAGCCGGAACTCTTCCAGCTCCTTCTTCCTTTGTTCCACCGCCGCTTCAGCCTCACGCATGGCATTCTCCGCCACGCGCACCTGGCGCTTCGCTCCTTCTTCCCGGTAATGGCGTACGGACAGCAGCGATTCCAGAGGATAGCGTTCCACGGTCAGCGCACGGCCTCGAACAGACCTTCCAGCGTCTGCTCGAAGGTGCTTTTTTCGTCCAGTCCCTGCTTGAGGAAGGCGTTGACCTTGTCGATGTGGGCCAGAGCGTCGTCGGCTTCCTTGTCGGCGCCTTTTTTGTATTCGCCAATCTGCACGAGAAGCTCCACTTCCGCGAACTTCGCAAGAATCTGACGCAGACGTTGGGCGGCTTTTTTATGCTCCTTGCTTACGATGGCGTTCATGACGCGGCTTACGCTGGCCTGTACGTCTATGGCCGGATAATGGTTGCGCGCGGCCAGCTTGCGGGAAAGAACGATGTGTCCGTCCAGAATGGAGCGGGTTTCGTCGGCGATGGGTTCCGTCATGTCGTCGCCTTCCACCAGCACGGTGTAGAGGGCGGTGATGGAGCCCTTGTCGGAATTGCCCGCCCTTTCCATGAGCTTGGGAAGCTCGGAAAACACGGAGGGGGGAAAGCCTCGTCTGGTGGGCGGTTCGCCTGCGGCAAGGCCGATTTCGCGCTGGGCGCGGCCGAAACGGGTGACGGAGTCCATCATGAGCAGGACGCTCTTGCCCTGGTCACGGAAATATTCGGCAATGGCCGTGGAGGTGTAGGCCGCCTTGAGACGTTCCATGGAGGAACGGTCGGAGGTGGAGACCACGAGCACGGCTTTTTTGCGACCTTCGGGACCGAGGTCGTGCTCGATGAACTCGCGCACTTCTCTGCCGCGTTCGCCGATGAGGGCCAGAACGCATACCTCGGCCGAGCAGCCCTTGATGATGCTGGAGAGCAGGGTGGATTTACCGCCGCCGGCCGCGGCGAAAATGCCCATGCGCTGCCCTTCGCCGCAGGTGAGCATGCCGTCCAGGGAGCGCAGGCCGAGGGTGAGCGGACGACTGATGATTTTTCTGGTCATGGGGTTGGGCGCTTCGGCGAACACGGGATAGTGATGCCGTGTCTTGAGCGCCGGTCCTCCGTCTATGGGCTGGCCGAGCCCGTCGAGCACGCGGCCGAGCAGCTCCTCACCTACGGGCACGGAAAGGATTTCCCCAGTGGGGATGACTTCCGTAGCCGGAGAAACTCCCTGACAGCTTCCCAGCGGGGAAAGCAGCGCCACGTTGCGCACGAATCCCACCACTTCGGCCTTGAGGGTGAAGTTTTCCCACGGATTGCTCAGTATGCACAGTTCTCCCACCTTTACGCCGGGCACCACGGCACGGATGATGGTGCCCACCACCTGTTCCACGCGGCCGCGCACGTCCACGGGCGTCGTGCTCTGTACCGCTTCTTCAAGCAGGGAACCGATATATTCGAAGGCCATGACTCTTTCTCCACCCGTTTACTGGCGGATTTTACTGTGAAAGGCGTGTTCCAGCGCCTTGAGCTGCGTTTCAAGTCCGGCATCCACCACGCCGAGCTCACTTTCCAGAATGCAGGAATCACGGGCGAGTCTGGCATCCGCTACGATGGTCAGAAAGGCGCTGCCGGAGGAACCGGCGGTCATGGCGGCAAGCGCTTCGGAGACGGCCGCCTCGTCGGCCGGAGAGACGCGCACCGTCACCTTCTGCTGTCCTCTCACCGTGTTCAGCGCCGTGCGCACGATGCGCACGATGCGCTCCTTGTCGTCCATGTCTCCTATGATTTTGCGTATGGCCTGATTGACCACGCTTACCAGCGTGTCTTCAATGTTTTCAATGAATTCAACGGAGCTGAGGATGGTCTCCATCATTTTTTCCGCATGCTCGAGCTTGCCTTCCTCAAGACCGTCCCTGTATCCTTCCTCACGTCTGCGCTCATAGGCTTCCTGCGCGGCCGAATCCATGGCAGCGGCCTTTTCGCGTGCAGCCTCAAGCAGGGCGTTGGCCTCCAGCAGCAGGCCGTATTCTTCGGATTTGAGAATTTTCGTTCCCGCAGCGGGGGTGATGGCATCGGTATTCAGTCGAAACAGGGTGCCCATTCCGGCGCAACCTCCCTGAGCAGAAGTTTTTTCATGGTGAACCACAGGGCCGTGCGTTGTTCACGCCTGAGCTGCGGGGAAAAGTCCGGGGAGAGCGTCTCCGGCCGGGGAAGAATGTCGGCGGCAAGATTGCGGAGTTCTTCCGGCCAGTCGGCGCAGAGAAGGGAAAAGGACGTCGAGGCCAGGAGCTCAATGCGGTGGGGCAGAGAGCCGCAGGACGGGGGCGGAAGCAGCATCTGACGCAGGCTGCCCATCTGGTAGCGACCGCGTTTCAGGGCGTAGGCAAGCGTATCCGCTCCGATGCTCTGGCGGAGTTCCAGAACGTCGCGGCGGGCGATGACGCGCGAGAGTTCCCCGGCATGGGCCGCCGCGCTGAAGTACAGACCGAGTTTGCGAAGGGTGGGGGCGTCCAGCAGGGCTATTCTGCGGGAT
>CALUPQ010000067.1 GCA_944322695.1 uncultured Mailhella sp.
GGCTGGAAGCGCATGTCGGAAAGCTGCGTGATGAGGGCGTTTTCCTCCACCTGATTGCGGCGCACGAGGAAGGTCTTGCCTTCATAGACGTAGCTGCCGGTCTGGAAGTCGGGGTTCGGGCCGGGCAGCGTGAATTCGCCGTGCAGCGTTTCATAGATGTTCTGCACTTCCAGCGTGAGCAGGCTTCCCTCTTCGTCGAGGAAGAGCTTGGGATTGTACGTGGCGGGCTGGAACACGGGCTCCATGATTTTCAGGAACTCGTCCTGCTCATAGAGCTCCGAGGCGGGCAGGCGCGTCCACACCCTGTCGAGAAATTCGGGAATGTCTTCCTGAGGAATGACCGGGCCCTTGTGCACCAGCGCCTGAATGACGCGGTGGCTCAGGCAGGTCTGCACAGGGTAGAAGCCCTGGTTCCAGCACACCCACAGCGGCATCTGCCCGTGGAAGGTGGCGCCTTCCTGTGCGGGGGCGGGAATGTCGCCGCTGTCGTCGGGCTCCTCGTCGATGATGGAGAACGGTTTCTTGCCCTCGCGCTGGAGCAGTACGTCGAAGCGCAGGCCGTCGTCGTCGAGCGAGGGGCGCAGCTTGAGCGCCATGGTGGAGCTTTCGATGCGGCAGGGAATTTCCGTGTCCTTCCAGTACAGGTAGTCTTCCTTGCGTATGGCCCAGAAGAACCAGGAAAGCAGCCCGTCGGGAATTTCCACCCGGTGCCCGTAGTAGTCGAGATACTGGGCTATCTGACGGCAGACCACCGGCAGCTCGGGGGAATGCTCGCACCATTCGGGGTTGCGCAGAATCTGCTCGATGGTCACTTCCTGACGCACGGTGGAAAGACCGGTCTTGTTCTGACGGGCGCGGAAGAATTCCACGGACAGACGGCCCGGCTCGGGATAGAAGCGGAACAGGAAGTAGTGGCGGCCCGTTTCCGGCTCGAAGGTGCCGCCGAAGAAATGGCGGAAGCTCTGCCGCCAGTCCTCCCGGGGAGCGGGGGCGGGGTCGGCCTTGCCTTCGGAAATGTCGAGGGAGTTGATGAAGTGTATGGCCGTGGCGGCCACATGGCGGCATGGACCGTTGAAGGCTTCCATGCAGTTGCACATGGAATCCACCCGCTGTTCCGTGAGGTTGATGGTGACTACCGGGCTGTAGGCTTCAAAGTCTTCTCCCTGCACGGTGCTCTCCACCGTCCAGATATCGTTTTCAAAGCGCAACGTGAACTTGCTGAGACTTCCTTCGGCCTCGATGGACCGGCCATACTCCGTGATGTATTCGGGAATGGTGTTCTGAATGAAGGCTTCGGCAAGCCCGCGGGCGGCGACTTCCTCGCGTCGGTTCATGGTAACGACCTCAATCTGTGGCAGAAAATGGACAGGGCAGCGACGGCGGCAACGGCCGGAGGGAAAGGAAAACCGATAATGATATCAGAAGTCCCGGATAAAAAAGGCAAATCCGACCATTGCCTCTTAGGATTATACGATATTATCCCAGTTTTCAAGAGAAGTGAACTGTGCTAGGCTTTTTTCATGAAAAAAAAGTCAGGTTTTTTGCGGTCTCCGGGGGAGTTTTCCCTGCGGGCCCATTGTTTTTCCGCCGGAAATAATCTTTTCCGGGCGTCGTTTTTCCGGCTTGCCGCAGTGCTGCTGCTTGCCGTCCTTTTCTGCGTGCAGGTCTGCGCCGCGGGTGAGGGCTCTTCGGAAGAGAGCCCCGCATACGGCGGGCGTCTCATCATGGGCAGCATAGGCGAGCCTTCGAACCTCATTCCCTATCTCGCATCGGACTCCGCCTCCGCCGAGGTGGCGGGGCTGCTCTATACTTCTCCGCTGGAATACGACAAGGATTTGAACATCGTCAAATGTGCCGCCGAGGAGTGGGAGGTGCTCGAGGGCGGCACGTTCATGCGCTTCCGCCTGAAGGAAGGGCTCGTATGGCAGGACGGCCATCCGCTCACGGCGGACGACGTGACCTTCACCTATAATCTGATGATAGACCCGAAGACCCCCACGGCCTACGCGGCGGATTTTCTCAACGTGAAGGAATACCGTCAGACGGGTCCCCTGTCCTTTGAAGTGCGCTACGATGCGCCCTACGCCCGCGCGGCCATCACCTGGATGCAGCCCATCCTTCCGAAACATATTCTCGAACGCGAGAACATCACCTCCACGCGCTACGCCCGCAATCCCGTGGGGGCGGGGCCCTTCAAGCTCAAGTCCTGGGAGCCGGGCAGCCGCATCGTTCTTGAGGCCAACGACAGATATTTCAAGGGGCGGCCCTATATCGACGAAATCATCTACCGCATCATCCCCGACGGCACCACCATGTTTCTGGAGGCCAGGGCGGGCAAGCTGGACTTCGTGGGCCTTTCGCCTCAGCAGTACCTGCGTCAGACGCAGGGAGAATGGTGGGAGAAAAACTGGCGCAAGTACAAGTACCTGGCCTCGGGCTACACCTATCTCGGCCTGAATTTCAAAAGTCCCTTCTTTCAGGACAAGAGGGTGCGTCAGGCCCTTTCCTGCGCCATAGACAGGGAAGGCATCATCAAAGGAGCGCTTTTCGGCATGGGAGAGCCCGCATTCGGGCCCTATAAGCCGGGAACATGGGTGTACAACACGGCGCTCAAGCCGTATGATTATGACCCGGAACGCGCGCGCCGCCTTCTTGCCGAGGCGGGCTGGCGTCCCGGAAAGGACGGGATACTGGAAAAGGACGGCCTGCGCTTCGAGTTCACCATTCTGGTGAATCAGGGCAACAACGAGCGCATCAAGGTGGCCGTCATTCTTCAGCAGATGTTCCGCGCCGTCGGCGTGAAGGTTTCCATAAGGACGGTGGAGTGGGCGGCCTTTCTCAAGGAGTTCGTGGATACGAGAAAGTTCGACGCTCTGATACTGGCCTGGAACATTCTGGACGACCCGGACATCTTCGACGTGTGGCACTCTTCCGCCGCGGAGGGGCACGGGCTCAATTTCGTGAGCTTCTGCAACGAAGAGGTGGACCGGCTGCTGGAAAAGGGACGGGCTTCGGCGGACAAGGCTGAAAGAAAGGCCATCTACGACCGTTTCCAGCAGATTCTGCACGACGAACAGCCGTATCTCTTCCTTTATGTGCCGTATTCCCTGCCCATGGTTCAGGCGAGGTTCCAGGGCATTCAACCAGCTCCGGCGGGCATTACCTACAATTTAGACCGTTGGTGGGTTCCCAGAGCGCTCCAAGAATAGCAGGTTTCTATGAGTCAGACTTCCATTCTTCAATCGTCCGCGGAAGCAGGCAGCTCTCAGCAGAAAGCTCCCCATGCGCAGGAAAACGTCTCCATGGTGATTTCTCCTGTGACGGGGGAAAGCTCGCCGGCCTCGAAGGTACCTTCGGCCGATGACATCATAGAGCAGCTGCTGCTGCATTATCCCGATGCCGACGCGGGCATGGTGCGGCGCGCCTATGACTACGCTTCCGCCGCGCACGCCGGGCAGCTGCGCCTGTCGGGGGACCCGTACATCCTGCATCCGGCCT
>CALUPQ010000068.1 GCA_944322695.1 uncultured Mailhella sp.
CGAACTGCGAGGTGAATTCCTCGGCCGTGAGGTATTCCATGCGGACCTGACGCTTGTCGGCCTCGAGGCTGAGGGCGCGGCCCACGGCCTGGGTGAGGTGCGTCTTGCCGAGCCCCGCGCCGGCGCACAGAAAGACCATGTCCACCGGAGCGCTCGCCGCGAGAATGTTGGTGGCCGCGGCGTAGGCTATCTGGTTGCAGGGGCCGACCACGAAATCTTCAAAGGAATGCTTCCAGCCCTTCATCACCGCGAGATTGAAGGCGCGCACGCGCGGCAGGGGCATGGGCAAATCGAGCTGCTTGTCGGCCATGAGCACGGCGGGAGCCGTGGACGGAATGGAAGCGGCAAGCTGCTCCAGGCTGGTCGGACGGGGCAGTTCGGCCTTTTTGCGGGAAGAGGAGGCACGAACTGTGACTTTCGCACGGCTGCCCAGAAGCGTGAAGGCCGCTTCCGCGATGGCCTGGGAGAACTGGTCGCGAACCTGCGCCGCCATGAAATCGTTCATGGCCGTGAGTCGAACTTCCCATTCGCAGGCGGCAACGGGCTCGATGAGCAGACCCTGCGCGCTCGCACGTTCGGTGCGCGCCAGCTTGACGACATCGCCCTTCAGGGGCTCAAGGAAGACCTTGAACTTGCCTTCGGGGAGCCTGCCGCGAAGTTCATTGAGTATGGAGGACCAGATTTCTTTCATAGCGGAGCCTGATTACAGGAGACAGGAAAACACACCATCGGTACGACACGAACCGCATGGTGTCGTACATGGCCTATCTACAGCGTGCTGAACAAATAACTGCTTATCATGTTTGAAAAATTTTTCAACTCGCCCTTTTATGTGAATTTCCGACATAACTTTGTGATAACATTTGAAAATCGACGTAAAAAAGAATTTTTTTCCTTTTTCGGACAAAAATTTTTCATGTTTCCGCCCCGCCTTTTTCCCTTTTCAGGCCGATTTTTCCGCTCCGGACGCTCCCGCGACCTTCCGCGCTCCACAGAAGAACTCGTCAAGTTCAGAAAAGGCCTCCGATTATGCACCGCCGCCAGCGCCTCCACAGACGCCCCCGGAAATCATCAGGACTCCTGGCCCCCACCGCGTCCGCAACCGGAGTGCTGCACGCTGACGATGTCTTGCCGGAGCGTCTTTGCCGGCCGGCGTCCACCGAAGGAGCGCGACGGCACGAGCGCGGACGAAAAATCCTTCGGCTTTTTTCTTGTTTTAAGTTGACAATGGTTTTCACTTTCACTATTTTTCAGCTGTCCGTCCGGCGCGAGGGGAATGTTACGCGCCGGAAACGGCGTTTTCCGAACAGCAGCCGAACAGCAGTGGCAGGTTCGGTTTGTCATGCGATAAAGTTGAAAAAGAATTTCATTTTTATTCAGGAGGAGCCTATGTCACAGATGAATCTCCGCCAGCTGGCCCCGGGGCAGAAGGCGAGCATCGTCAAAATAACCGCCTGCGGGGAACTAGGACGCCGCATCCGCGACATGGGGCTCGTGCCCGGGATGTCCGTGCAGGTCCTGGGCAAGGCCCCTCTGCGCGACCCCGTGGCCCTGCGCATTGAAGGTTCCACCATCGCGCTGCGCAACAGCGAAGCCGACTACGTTTCCGTGGAGGTCAGATGAGCTGCCCCATGTGTGAAAAGCGCGCCGTGCCCGGCGCCCAGGCCTTTACGGAAGAGGAAAAAAGAAACGGCATCCGCATCGCGCTTGCGGGCAACCCCAACTGCGGCAAGACCACGGCCTTCAACGAATACACGGGCGCGCATCAGCACGTGGGCAACTACCCCGGCGTGACCGTGGAGAAAAAGGAAGGCTGGACGAGCTGCGGAGGCCACAAGGTGCTCATGGTGGACCTGCCCGGCACCTATTCGCTGACCCCCTACTCCATGGAAGAGCGCGTGGTGCGCGAGGTGCTCGCCCCTGAAGACCGGACCGAGCGGCCCCGCGCGGTCATCGACATCATCGATTCCGCCACCCTTGAGCGCGGCCTCTTTCTCGCCGTGCAGATTCGCGAACTCGGCCAGAACGTGGTGCTCGCGTGCAACATGATGGACGAAGCCAGAAAGGCCGGCACCGTCATCGACCTCGACAGGCTCTCCGCCCGTTTCGGCGTGCGCGCCGTGCCCACGGTGGCCCGCTCCGGCGAGGGACTGGACAAGGCCCTCGAGCTCGCCATCGAAGAGGCGCAGAAGGAGGCGAAGCCCCTTTCCATCAGCTACGGGCCGGACATTGACCCCGCGTTGTTGAAAATGGAATCCATAATCAACGACAGACAGCTGCTCACCTCCCGCTACCCCGCGCGCTGGACGGCGCTCAAGATTCTGGAAAACGACGACGTCGTCCGCGCCCAGGTGCAGGCGGCGGACAACGTGGCAGGTCGCGAGCTTGCGGCCATCCGCGACACGCTGGCCGCGCACCTTGCCTCCACGTTCGACACCACGCCGGACGCCGTCATTTCCGACTACCGCTACGGCTTCATCAACAGCGTGCTGAAGGACGGCGTCGTCCGCAGGGACGACACGAAGGACCGCCTGGCCCTGACCGACAAGATAGACAAGGTGCTCACCAACACCGTTCTGGGCCCGCTCTTCATGCTGGGCGTGGTGTACTTCATGTTCTGGACCACGTTCATCGTGGGCGCGTATCCGCAGGGCTGGGTGGAGAACTTCTTCGCATGGCTCGGCGAGGTGATGACCGGCGTTCTGCCCGAAGGGCTCGTGCAGTCGCTGGTGGTGGACGGCATCATCGGCGGCGTGGGCGGCGTGCTCAGCTTCGTGCCGCTCATTCTCATCATGTTCCTCATCGTGTCGTTCCTTGAGGACAGCGGCTACATGGCGCGCCTGGCCTACATGCTGGACCGCGTGATGCGGGCCTTCGGCCTGCACGGCGCGTCCGTCATGCCCTTCATCATCGCGGGCGGCATTGCGGGCAGCTGCGCCATTCCGGGCGTCATGGCCACGCGCACCATGCGCAGCGAAAAGGAGCGCATGGCCACCATGATGACCCTGCCGCTCATGACCTGCGGCGCGAAGATTCCGGTCTTTCTCATGCTCACCGCGGCCTTCTTCGCGGAAAACCAGGCGGGCATCATGTTCGCCATCACCCTGTGCGGATGGGCCGTCGCCCTGCTGGTCTCGCTGTTCCTCAGAAAGACCGTGTTCCGCGGCGAATCCACCCCCTTCGTCATGGAACTGCCGCCCTACCGCCTGCCCACGCTGCGCAGCATTCTCACCCACACGTGGGAACGCGGCTGGATGTACATCAAAAAGGCCGGCACCGTCATTCTCGCCATTTCCGTGATTCTCTGGGCGGCGCTCGCCTTCCCGGCCCTCACGGAAGAGCAGGCCGCGCCCTTCGAGGCGAAGATAGCCGCCTTCGAAGCACAAATCAGCCCTCTTGAGGAAGAGCTTGCCGCCCTCACCGCGCAGCTTGAAGACGCAGACGCCTCTTCCAGGGCGGACATGGAAAAGGCCGTCGCCGACCTTGCCGCCAGAAAGGACGCGCTGGAGGAACAGAAGGCCGAAGCCGAGAACGCCCTCGCCTCCGAAGAGGTGCGCAACACCTGCGGCGGCCGCATAGGTCAGTTCATCGAGCCCGTGTTCCGTCCCCTCGGCTTCGACTGGCGCACGGACGTGGCCCTCATCTCCGGCGTGGTGGCCAAGGAAGCCATCCTCTCCACCATGGGCACCGCCTACTCCATAGGCGAAACCGACCCCGAAGAGCCCGACTCCCTCTCCGCCAAGCTGGCCTCCGACCCCGGCTGGTCCAAGACCGTGGCTCTCGCCCTCATGCTCTTCGTGCTCATCTACTCCCCCTGCTTCGTCACCCTCGTCGTGCTCAAGAACGAGGCCGGCGGCTGGAGATGGCTCTTCTTCAGCATGATATTCAACACCGCCGTGGCCTACGCCGCCGCCTATGCGGGCACCGTGGTCGGCAACATACTCTGGGGATAGCCCCGCTCTGAAAGACACCCTCGGGGGGAGCCTGACATGGCTCCCCCTTTTTTTCGTGCAAAAAAAAAGCGACGCCGCAAAAAAATTCCGGAAGATTTCAAACATAATCACGCTATTTCAAAATGTTATCCATAAAAAAGCCCCCGGTGGCGAAGAGTTCGAGAATTGGTTAGACTTCTTCTCGTCCCCGAAAAAATCCTTTTCCGTAAAAATCCTCCGAGGTTTTCATGCGCCGCATCTACCAGCTTTTCCCGGCCCTCGAGCACAGGGCCTTCTTCTACTTCATCACGGGGCAGACCATTTCCATGCTCGGGCTGTGGATGCAGCGCCTCGCCATGAGCTGGCTGGTCTTCCGCCTCACCAACTCCGCCTTTCTGCTCAGCATCGTGGAATTCGTGAGCCTTGCGCCCATCCTCGTGCTCGGCCTCATGGCCGGAGCGTGGCTTGAACGGCACGATTTGCGCAAGGCGCTCATCGCCACGCAGATTCTCTGCATGGTCGAAGCCGCCATGCTCACCTTCGCCACCTACGCGGGGCTCGCCACCTATCCGCTGCTCGTGGTGCTCAGCCTGCTGCTCGGCGTCATAAGCGCCTTCGACATGACGGCGCGGCAGTCCTCGGTCTCGCTCATGGTCACGGACGCGCACGCCGTGAAAAGCGCCATCGCCCTCAACTCCATGGCCTTCAACATCTGCAAGCTGGTGGGACCCTCCGTGGCGGGATTCGTCATCTACTTCTGGGGCGAAGGCATCTGCTTCCTCGTCTCCACCGTCACCTACCTTCCCATCATCTATATGCTCACCTTTCAGGTGCGCCTGCGCGAGCGCCGCGCCGCCCCCGCCAGAAAGAGCCTCATGGACGACATCCTCGAAGGCGTGCGCCACGTGCGCGGGGAATTCTTCCTCAACCACATCTTCCAGCTGCTGCTCGCCTTCTGCTTCTTCGGCCTGAGCTACAGCGTGCTCTTTCCCATGTTCTCCACCAACATCCTCGGCGGCGGCTCGCAGACCCTGGGCTGGCTCTACGGCGCCGTGGGCGCGGGCGCGTTCTTCGGCGGCGCGGTGGTCTCCGTGTACATCGTCATACGGCGCATCCCCGCCATGCTCACCCGCACGGTGGCCCTCACCATCGCGGCCATCGTGGTGTTCGCCCTGTCGCGCAACGTGTGGCTCTCCCTCGTCGCGGCCTTCTTCATCGGCTTCGGCATCACCACCACCAACATCAGCATCAACACCCTGTGCCAGACCACGAGCTCGGACGACTGCAGAAGCCGCGTCATCAGCCTGTACATCATGTGCACCGCGGGCGTCGGCCCCGTGGGCGGTCTGGTCTTCGGCGCCATGGCCGACATCTTGGGCGGCCCCTGGACGCTGCTGTTCGGCGCCGCCATGCTTTTCGTGTTCTTCGTGCTGTTCGTGCGCCAGCTGCGCCCCATACACCACAGCCTCGCCCTCGCGCTCCGGCGCTGACGCCTCTTGCGTCCCGTCCTCTTTGGGCGTAGACCGTACGCCGCGCCCCGTACGGAACGCGCGGCCTGAATCTCTCCCACCGGGAGAAAAGAATCCGGCCATGCGCCCGCACCCGCACCTTCGCCCGTCCCTCACGCCGGCCGCTTCCCCGCGCCCTTTCGCGCACAACAAAGGAAAAAACCATGTCCGGCATAGTTTCCGCCCTCATCACCGTCTTCGGCATCATGTTCCTCGGCCTCGTGGCCGAACGCCGCCGCATCCTCGCGCCCACCATGGCCCTGTGCCTCAACCAGTTCGTGTACTGGGTCAGCATGCCCGCCCTCATCTTCATGCAGATGTGCAGCATTCCCATGGGCGGGGCCGCCCCCTTCATCTGGGGCTCCTTCGGCTCCTCCATGCTCTGCTACGCCCTGTACTACCTCTTCTTCTCCCGCTTCTGGCGCGTGCACAGGCCGGAAACGACCATCCGCACCCTGGCCTCCGCCTTTCCCAACGCGGCCTTCTTCGGCCTGCCCTTCGTCGTCATGACCTTCCCCGGCAACGAGGAGGCCATCACCGCGTGCATGCTCTGCGCCCTGCTCTACACCGGCATATTTCTCACCGCCGACACCACGCTCGACATCCTCTCCTCCTCCGGACAGGCCAGGCGCGGTCTCGGCCTTCGTCTCATCGGGGAGCTCGTGCGCAACCCCATGCTGGTTTCCGCCGTGCTCGGCGCGTGTGCGGGCTTTTCCGGCCTGCCCATCCCCCGCGCCGTCACGAGCATTGCGGAAATGCTCGGCTCCACGGCCGCGCCCTGCGCCCTGTTCGGCATGGGCATGGTGCTCTCGGCCCAGCTTTCCGGCGCGGGCGCCGGTGCGAAGGCGGTGAGCCGCAGAAGGCTCTGCCTCATCAGCGTGCTCAAGCTGTTCGTCCAGCCGCTCATCACCTTCTTCGTGCTTCTCGCCGCGGGCTGCTCCGGCACGGGGCTCGCCGCGGGCACCGTGATTTCGGCCATGCCCACGGCCACCATGGTGTACATCCTCGGAGAACGCTATCAGGCCTGTCCGACCGAAGCCTCCTTCACGGTCATCGCCACCACGCTGCTGTCCCTGGTGTCCCTGCCCGTGGTCATGTACGCGCTCTCCCTCGCCGGGCTCGTCTAGGCGAAACGGCGGCCGCTTGCTAAAGCGGGCGGGGAGCGCTATCATCCTTCCCGCTTTTCCCTGCGTCATGCGCCGTCCGGCGGACTGTTCGCCGTTTGCCGCGAAAAGGAGGTCTTCATGCCGGAGAGTTACCTTCCCCCCATCCTTCCCTGCTCCACCTGCGGAGGCCGGGAACAGAAGCTCGAATCCTGCCTTCCTGCGGGCCGCCGCCACGAACTGTGGCGCGTGGTGTGTCCGTGCGGCTGCGCGCTGACGCAGTGGGCCGTATCGCAGGGCTCCGCCATACGCCTGTGGAACCGCTTCCTCGGTGAAGAACGCAAAGGCTGAGTCCTTCCCTCAACATTTTTCCGGGCGCCCTGCGCCGCAGTACTGCCATGGCCACATCCCATCCCCGTCCCCGCATGCTCCTGGCCGATGAAAACGGCCAGATTTTCGACGACCCCGACCTGCTCATGCTCTGCCGCAAGGGCAACGAGTGGACGCTGCCGCGTCCCGACGAACTCATGCCCCTGCCTCCCGAGAGCGAGCTCTTCCTGTTGCCGGGCCGCCATGCCGCCGGGCTCGACCCGGAAACCGGGGAGACCGTGGAAGTGGAAGAACTGGCCGTGGCCGCCTTCGTGGCGCCCGCCCACACCCTCACCGGCCACCCCGTCTACGTGACGGACGAAGACGCCCCCACGCTGCCGCTTTTCGCCTACGCCGCCGTGGGCATGATTGGCGACCGCTTCTACGTCTGCGCCAAGAAGGTGGACGAGGACCCGCGCCAGATTTTCACCGGCATTCCGCAGAAGAAAATCAACCGCGCGGCCAAGGACCTCATGGCCAGGTTCCCGAACAACCGCTTCATTCAGCACCTCATGCAGAACTGTGTGCTGAAGTACGGCTGCCCGGCCGCCAAGAACCTCGCCATCGGCCGCTACGAAGCTCCCATTCCCACCTCGCGCGTGTGCAACGCCCGCTGCGTGGGCTGCATTTCGCACAAGACTGAGGATTCCGCCATCTGCGCCACCCCGCAGGCTCGCCTCACCTTCACCCCGACGGCCGACGAAATCCTCGAAATGATGTTCCATCACATGAAGAACGAGGAGCATCCCATCTTCTCCTTCGGCCAGGGCTGCGAGGGCGAACCCCTCACCGAGGCGCCGCTGCTTCTTGAAGTGGTGAAGCGCTTCCGCGCCGAAGGCGGGCACGGCACCATCAACCTGAATTCCAACGCCTCCATGCCCGACGAGGTGGCAAAGCTCGCCGAAGCCGGCCTCACCTCCCTGCGCGTGAGCATGAACAGCGCAAGAGAAGACGTCTATACCCGCTACTACCGGCCGCGCAGCTTCACCTTTGCGGACGTGCGCCGCTCCATAAAGGAAGCCTCGAGCCGCGGCGTGTTCGTCTCCCTGAACCTGCTCTACTTCCCCGGCATCACCGACTGCGAAGAGGAAATCGAGGCCCTCGTGGAGCTCATCAACAGCTGCGGCGTGAGCTTCATCCAGCTGCGCAATTTGAACATCGACCCCGAGCTCTACATGACGCTCATGGAAGGCGTGACCTTCGGCCCCTCCGTGGGACTCGTGAACTTCCGCAAGCGCCTCAAGAAGTACTGCCCCGGCCTCAGCTTCGGCTACTTCAACCCCTACAGGGGCGACGGCGAAAACGCCGACGAAGCGCCTGACGAAGCCCCGCGCGCCGACGAAGCGCAGGGCGACGCCGAGTAACGTTGTCCGGTTTCCGGGAGCCCATGGGACCCCGGAAACCTTTTTTCATTCTCACCTCAAATCCGCTCCGCCCTGCGCAGCCGTACGGCTCAGGCCGACGGAAGGGGGGAACAGACAGGAGGTGCAGACCGACAAAGGGGACGTTCCATGGCCCGCGCATTCCGCTCACGCCCCGCGCCCGAGCGGCCGGCGTCCGAGCCGGTTCCCGCGCCATGCCCCGTCATGCCGAAACATGGCCGCCGCAGGCTCACGCCATGCCCCGGCGTGCCCCGTCATGACCGCCCCCGAAGTCCGCGCCCCGTCCCCCGCACTCCCGCGCCGCCCATGTCCGAAACGGCGGCGGAGCACAAAGACGGCGATGCTTCGCTCCTAAGTCCGGCTCCTTCCCGCAACGTCCTGCCGGGCCTTCGGCCGCCGCGCCGTCAACAAGGATATGTATGCCTTCCCATCTTTCCCTGCTGCACGCGTTTCTCGGTCGGGCGGCACGCCTCGGCATCGCCGCAGCCCTCGCCTGCGTCCTCTCTCCCCTTCCCCCTTCCGCCGCGTCCGCCGCTGAATCGAGCTATGTGTACAAGTCCGACGGCTCCCCCATGTTCGAGCTGCGCTTCTTCGGCAAGGGGGAAGCGTTCATGGAGCCGGAAGAAGGCCTCTCCGGCTTCTCCACCTGGACGCTCTCCGAAAAGCAGATGAACGGCGTAATCGAAGCGGCCAGCATCTGGGCCGAAGTGCTCGGCCCGGGCAGCACGGACGGCGCGCTTCCACTCTTCAACATCGGCACGTTCGACGACGAAAACGCCGCGGCGATGAGCGAACCGAACAGCTCGGCTCAGTCCGTGCTGCTCACCGGCCTTCAGGGAGCCATCATAAACGGCACGCCCATGGAAAAGCCCGCCCTCATCGCCGTAGGGACTCTGGACTTCGAGATGCCGGAGCATCTCTCGCCCCTGCCTTCCACGAAAGGCGCGGACTACGTCGGCGTGCTGTATCATGAAATCGGGCATGCCCTGGGCGTGGCCAGTCTGGCCATGGACCATTCCTACGGCCCCCTGGCGCAGATTACCGCATGGAACTCGCACCTTACGGACAAGCATGGCACAACCCTTGCGCCGGGCATGAGCGTGGTGAAGGAAGGCGAAGAGAGCGGCGTGGACGGGCCGACGTTCGTCGTGGGGGAAGACATCAACAGCGGCGTATACTTCCACGGCGACCATGTTTCCGAAGTGCTCGGCGAAGGCGAAGGCCTTCTCGTCCAGGGCTACGAGGGAAACGACCCCGACCTTTCCCACATCGAGCTTGAGCGCAGCCTCATGAGCCATCAGAACTACCGCAACTACACCACCTTCATGGAAGCGGAACTGGCAGCTCTTCAGGACCTCGGCTACCGCATCGACCGCAGGAACTTCTACGGCTTCTCCATCTACGGCGACGGCGAAACCATCGTGAACGAAAACGGCTACTTTGCCAGAAACGAAGCCGGAGACGCCTACTTTGAGGGACTGCCGAACACGGCCACGCTCGGCACGGGCCTGCACATCTACGGCAAGAACAACACCGTGACTCAGGCCGCCGACCTTCTGGCCTGCGGCACGGCGGGCACCGGCATCCGCGTGGACGGCAGCGACAACGCGCTCACCATAGCGGACGGCGTGCGCATTGCGGCAAACGGCGCGTGGGGCACGGGCCTTCTTGTGGCCTACGGCAAAAATCATGCCGTGGTGAGCAAAGGCGACGTGACGGCGCTCGGCCCGGGCGGCATTGCG
>CALUPQ010000069.1 GCA_944322695.1 uncultured Mailhella sp.
CGACTCAAGGATTGGCGCAGAATAGCCATGCGTTATGACCGTTGTGCACACACGTTCTTTTCGGCCATTTGTCTCGCTGCCATTGTCATCTTTTATATTTAATGAGTCCTGAACCTAAGAAACGTCCCGGAAAACGGCCTTCCTCCGTTTTTCCGGGAAAAAAGCGGGATGCGGCATATCCGGTACATGCCGTATCCCGCTTCTGCTCTTCTTCATATTTTTTTCGCCGCCTCTTTCGCCCCTCTGGCGCATAGGGCCATCTTCGGGGCAATGCCCGGCACCTCCCGCATCTTCCGTTCCGCAAAAGGCGTCATGCCAGCACAAGCCGCCTGTCGATGCAGGAGCGCATGGGCCTCTCCGTGATGATGTCGCCCTCGCCCACCTGCCCCAGAAGCAACGGGGAAGACGAATCGTGCCTGACGCCTCCCGGGCGCTCAAGCGCTCTCCCCGCATGGGCGTAACAGTACCGGCAGCCGTGGGCGCAGCTTCCGTACGCGCCGATGTCGATGCTCTGCGCACACCCGCACGCCGCGCGCTGATTCCCGTCCTTTCCGACATTCAGCGACGCGCCCCGCATTCTGCCGAGCCTTCCGGCGTCCACGCACCTCGCGTGTCCTATGCCGAAACGCTCAAGGTCCGCGCTCTCCGCACAGCTTTCCATGCGGATGCCGAAGGCGCGGGCAATCTCCGCCAGTTTCTGTGCCAGCAAGTCACGCGTCTGCGGCGGAACGTCCCGCAGGCCGAGAGGGGCCATGTTCCTTGCCGTATCCCGGTACCTGTCGAGAAAACTTATGACGCACGTCTCCGTACAGGGCGCAAGCCGCGCGGCCAGCACTTCGAACCAGCGGACATGGTAGTCCACCGTGTACTTTTCACTGAGAAAGACGGGGTCGTAGCGCCAGATGATTCTCTCACGGCCGATGCGCCGCGAAAGTTCCACGAAGGCCGGAACAAGCACGTCCCTTTTGGAAGGCACGTTCCGCTCCACGTCCCTGCCGTAGGAATTCAGGGTAAACTGGAAATAGTACGCATGGTCCTTCAGCCGCGAAAGTCTGTCCAGCATGGGGACGGGATTCTTGGTCCAGAACACGAAGCCGTCCACCACGTCCGGCGTGAGACGCACGCGGCTTATTCTGTGCGGATTCATGGGATGACGCACGAGCACGAAGCCCTCTTCCAGCCTGCGGAAAAACCAGTCCGCATAAAACGCCGGAATGTCCGTCCTTCTGCTCACGCTTACAATCATGCCTTCCTCCGCGCCACGCCTTTTCCCACTCTACGCGAAATGCTTCCGGCAGAACAGAGCCGCCCCGTCCTTTTTCCCGGCAGGGCCTCAAGGCTCCGCCTCTCCCGCCGGAAACGCCGCCGAAGAGCGTTCCGCTCAAAGAGGCCCGGCGCGCCCGCATGGCGTGAGCCGCCCACGGACATTCTCGCCCGCCTAGCTCCCGGTCTGACTGTTCTTCACAAGCCGCCGCGGAAGGAAGAGACCGGTTTTCTCCAACAGCACGGGCCGCGGTGGACGAAGCGCGAAAGCCCTGTGCCAGCCGGCCTGCGCCGCGCTTTTTTCCGGCAGACCAGAAACGTTTTGACGATGATGCCATCCCCTTGATGTATTGTCTTTAACTATAAAAGCGCCCGCCCATCGCAGGAAAGGCTTGCTTTCTCACGACGGGTACGGACGCCCTTTTTCACGAAGGCGGCCTTTTATCGGCACGCATCCCGGCGCTGCGCACCCCACGCCTTCATGAAGTCCGCCGGAGCCTTTCCTTCCGCGATGTGCCGCAGAAGGGAGCTGCCGAACACCGCGGCATCGGGCCGGATGTCTTTTGGCAGAGCCTCAAGCTGCTTTGGCGAGCGCAGGCCGAAACCGAGAGCCACGGGAAGGTCAAAGACCTCTCCTGCACGGGCGAGCACTTCGGGCACTTCCGGCGGCAGGCCGTTTCTCTCGCCCGTGGTGCCCATGACGGACACCACATAGACATACCCTTCCGACACTTCGGCGTAGCGCTTCATGCGCTCCTCCGAGGTGTTCGGGCCCACCAGGGAAATGAGCGCAAGGCCGCGGGCGGCAAGAACGG
This sequence comes from uncultured Mailhella sp., assembly GCA_944322695.1. Lineage (GTDB taxonomy): Bacteria > Desulfobacterota > Desulfovibrionia > Desulfovibrionales > Desulfovibrionaceae > Mailhella. The sequence goes on from CALUPQ010000069.1 coordinate 2,079, forward strand.
CGCGCATCTCCACAGCTTCGTCCAGAGGCACATCGGGCACGATGAGCCCGTGCACGCCCACCTCCTGAGCTTCGGCCGCCAGCTTTTCCAGCCCGTACTGCAGAAAGGGATTCATGTAGCCCATGAGCACGAGCCCGGCGCGAAACCTGCCGCGCCGCTCCTTCAGTCCTTCCATTATCCAGCGCAGAGTGACGCCGTTTTCCAGCGCCTTGACGGATGCGCCTTCCACCACGGGCCCGTCGGCCACGGGGTCGGAAAACGGCACGCCGATTTCAATGACGTCCGCACCGCTGTCATCCAGTTCCTCAAGAACGTTCCAGAACCTTTCCTTTTCAGGATAACCTGCGGTCACAAAGGGAACGAGCGCCGTGCGGCCCGCCTCTACGGCCTCGCGAATCTTTTTTTCCAGAATGTGCATATCATTTCTTCCTTTACGGCAAACGCCGGGCATCACAGGTGCAGCGCCTTTTCCACAATGTCCATGTCCTTGTCGCCCCGGCCGGAAAGATTGACGAGCACGCGGCTGCCGGGCTCAAACTCCCCGGAATGCTCCAGCACGTAGGCGAGCGCGTGGGAGGATTCCAGCGCGGGAAGTATGCCCTCGAAACGGCAGAGCGCCTGGAAGGCGGCAAGGGCCTCATGGTCGTAGGCCACGCCGTACTTCACGCGGCCCGAGGCGGCAAGGTAGGCGTGCTCCGGTCCCACGCCGGGATAGTCCAGTCCGGCGGAGATGGAGCCCGAAGGCAGAATCTGCCCGTCGTCGTCCTGAAGCAGCATGGTGTATTCCCCGTGCAGCACGCCGGGACGCCCCAGATTGATGGCCGCCGAATTGAGGCAGCCCTCCTCGCCGCTGCCGCCAGCCTCCACGCCGATGAGCTTCACGGAAGCATCAGGCACGAAGGGCGCGAACATGCCTATGGCGTTGGAGCCGCCGCCCACGGCCGCCACCACATAGTCGGGCAGGGAGCCGGTGTTCTTCAGCATCTGGGCGCGGGCCTCGCGGCCGATGACGCTCTGAAACTCCCGCACGAGGTCGGGGAAGGGATACGGCCCCGCCGCCGTGCCGAAGCAGTAATGCGTGCTGCCCTGCAGGGATATCCACGCCCGGAGCGCGGCGTTGATGGCGTCCTTGAGCGTGCGGGAGCCGCTTTCCACGGCCACCACGTCCGCGCCCAGAAGACGCATGCGCCGCACGTTGGCGGACTGCCGCTCGGCATCCTCCGCGCCCATGTACACCGTGCACGTCATGCCGAGCCTCGCCGCGGCCGCGGCCGTGGCCACGCCGTGCTGGCCCGCGCCGGTTTCGGCTATGAGGTTCGTCTTGCCCATGTAACGGGCGAGCAGCGCCTGCCCCAGGGTGTTATTGATTTTGTGCGCGCCGGTGTGCAGAAGGTCTTCGCGCTTGAGCCAGAGGTCGAAACCGAGCTTTCTTGAAAGCGCGGGGCAGTAGGTCAGCGGCGTCTCACGCCCGGCAAAGTTGGTCAGAAGGTCGGCAAGCTCCTTCCGGAACGCTTCCGAAGGCAGAATGGAGGCCATGGCCTCTTCCAGTTCCACAAGGGGCGGCATGAGAAGTTCCGGCACGAAACGCCCGCCGAAATCCCCGAAATAGCCTTTTTTCATATCATTTCACCTTTTTTCTGTCCGCCTCGGCGGAGATGTTCTTCTGCGGAAAATATCCTCGTACCGCCTCCACGGCCTCCCGCACGCGGGAGACGCTCTTGCGGCCCGGGGCCGTTTCCAGCCTCGAATTGAAATCGAGCCCGTCCGGCGAGCAGGCGTCAAGCGCCTGCGCCGCGTTTTCCGGCGAAAGCCCGCCGGAAAGAAACCACGGATGAGGGAACGATAGTCCTTCAAGCTCCTTCCAGTCGAGCGTTCTGCCGCTGCCCATGCCCGCGTCCAGAAGATACAGGCCGCAGCTGTCGGCAAAGGCGGCGATGGCCTCATCGAGCTCACGCCTTGAGGCGCAGTCGGCAGGCCACAGCACGCGGATGACCGTCTCCGGCGGAAAATGCCGGGCAAAGGATGCGCTCTGACGGCCGTGGAGCTGCACGTAGTCGAGCCCTGCCTCCTTCACGATGTCGCGTATTTCCTCAACGCTCTGCGTGACGAACACCCCGACCCGCTTCATGCCGTGCGTGTCGAGACAGGCGGCCTGACGCGCCGTCACGCAGCGCGGACTCGGCGCATGGAACACGAAACCGCACATGTCCACGCCGAGCGCCGCGGCCTCGTCGATGACGCGCTGCTCGCTCATGCCGCAGATTTTAATTCTCATGACGCTCCTCCCCGCCGCGCAGCATGCGTTGCAGCGCCTCGCCCGGGCGGCCGCCCTCCATGAGGGCCGAGCCTACGAGCGCGGCGTGAAAGCCAGCGCTTGCAGCCGCTTCAAGGTCGGCGCGGCAGCTCATGCCGCTCGCCGCAATCCACACTTCCCCGCTCTTCGGCGGGCAGCTCTCCGCAAGGGAGAGGCAGGCTCCCCTGTCCACCCGGAGCGAGGCAAGGTCGCGCGCGTTCACCTGAATGATGCGCGCCCCGCTCTCGCGGGCAAGGGCGACGTCGCGCTCGTCGAACACTTCCACCACGGCTTCGACGCCGCCCGCCTCCGCCGCCTCGCGCAAATCCCTGAGAAGACGCGCGTCCGGCGTGAGGCGCACGATGAGAAGCAGCGCGGACGCGGGCGTCGCAAGCGTGGCCGCCACCTGCAGGGGGTGGAAGAGAAAGTCCTTGCGCAGCATGGGCACGGTCGTTCCTGCCTGCTCCATGGCGTGCGCCATGCGGGAGAGGTAGTCGATGGAGCCGTGAAAATACCGCTCCTCGGTAAGTACGGATACGGCGCCCGCCCCGGAGGAGGCGTATTGCAGCGCCACATCTTCCGGCTCCAGCGTCTCGCAGATGACGCCGCGGGAAGGCGAGGCCCGCTTGTATTCCGCCACCACGGCAAGGGGCCCCCCGCCGCCCTCTTCCAGCGCGCGGGAAAATGAAGGCCTCTTTCCCGGCCACGGGCGAAACGCCTCGTCGCTCATGCTTTCCAGAGCCTTAATTTCCGGCCTCTTGGCCTCGACAAAACGCTCCAGCCCCGTCATGAAAGCACCCTCATGCCCGCGCCTTCGGCCACGCCCTTTCTGGCCATGGCCACACATTCCTCAAGCGGCTTGTCGTCTTCCAGCATGTAGATGGCAAAGGCCGCGTTCACCGTCACCATGTCGCGCATGGCGCGCGGTCCGCGTCCGGCAAGCAGCTCCTTCAGCACGGCCGTGGCCTCCTCCTTGTTCTGCACTTCCAAATCCTCGGGCTCGCAGGGGGCAAAGCCGTAGAGCGAGGGGTCGAACGTCATTTCGTCCATCACCCCGTCGGTAATGAGCACGATGCGCGTCTTTCCCATGGTGGTCAGCTCGTCGTACCCGCCCGCGCCGTTGAACACCGCCACCTTGTGGAAGGGACGCTTCTGAAGCGTGGCCGCAATGAGGTCCACCTGACTCGGGTCGCCCACGCCCATCATGAGATAGTCGGGGCAGGCGGGGTTGAGCATGGGGCCAAGCATGTTGAACAGCGTGCGCATGCCGAGCTGCTTGCGCACCGGTCCCACGTTGGCAAAGGCCGGATGAAAGTAGGGAGCGAACTGGAAGGCGAAATTGCGCTCCTTCAGCATCTCCACGATGGCTTCCGGGTCCTTTTCCAAAGGCAGGCCCAGCCCTTCCAGCGCGTCGGCCGCACCGGAGGTGGAGGACACGGCGCGGTTGCCGTGCTTGAGCATGCGGTAGCCCATGCCCGCCAGCGTGAGCGAAGTGGCCGTGGAACAGTTGAAGGATTTCTTGCCGTCGCCGCCCGTTCCCACGATGTCGATGCACTTTTCGGGAATGCCCGTGACCTTCACGGAGCGGGCAAGCATGATGCGGATGGCCGCGGCAAGCTCCCCGGGCTTTTCGCCCTTCATGCGCAGTCCCATGAGCAGGGCTCCGGCCTGCGCGGGCGTCATGGTGCCGTCCAGCATGGCTCCGAAGGCCACGTCCGCCTCTTCGTCCGTCATGTCCCTGCCGCGGGACACGGATTCGAGAATGGAGCTGATGGTGGGCGCGGCCTGCGCCGTGGGCAGCAGGCTTCCGGGGAAGTTTTCCAGAAGACGCAGGCCCTCGGGGGTGAGGATGGATTCGGGGTGATACTGCACGCCCACCCACGGGCGGTCCTTGAAGCGCATGGACATGACCTCGCCCTGCGGTCCGCGGGCGGACACCGCAAGCAGAGGGTTGGGATGCTCATCGTCCAGCCGCACCACGAGAGAATGGTAGCGCCCCACCACCATAGGGTTGGGCATGCCGCGGTACAGCCCCTTGCCGTCGTGCACGATTTCCGAAGCCTTGCCGTGCATGATGACGGGAGCCAGCGCGATTTCCGCCCCGGCGTACAGGCCGAGTATCTGATGCCCGAGGCAGACGCCGAGCACGGGAATGCGGGGGCTGAGCTGACAGAGAAAGTCCAGACAGTACCCGGCACGTGAAGGATGCCCGGGACCGGGAGAAATGCAGACCATGCGCAGCGAGGGGTCGTTGGCCATGGCCACGAGGCCGGGGTCGTCGTTCTTCACCACGCGGGGGCGGTGACCGAGGCGGCAGAACGCCTGTGCCAGATTGTAGGTAAAGGAATCGTAATTATCTATAAGCAGGAACATGGCTTTCTCCCGGGATAAAACATGCCTGACGCATGACGGCGGATTTGTTGCAGACCTCCATCCATTCGGCCGACGGTACGGAATCGTGAACGATGCCGCTGCCCGCCTGCCAGTACAGGCGGCCGTCGCGCACCCACATGCTGCGGATGGTGATGCCGGTATCGAGGTTCACGCCTTCCCGTCCCAGCCCCAGCCAGCCTATGCATCCGGCATAGGGGCCGCGCGGCCTCTTTTCCAGCGAGGCGATGATTTCCATGGCCCGGAGTTTGGGCGCGCCGCTCACCGTGCCTGCCGGGAAGGTGGCGGCAAGCACGTCCACGGCGTCCAGGCCGTCCTCAAGCTCGGCGGTCACGCGGCTTGTCAGGTGCATGACGTGGGAGAACTTCTCCACCATCATGAGCTTCTCCACTTCCACCGTGCCGGGTCTTGCAATGCTGCCGAGGTCGTTGCGGGCAAGGTCCACCAGCATCATGTGCTCCGCCCTTTCCTTGGGGTCGGCCAGAAGCTCGGCGGCCAGCGTCTCGTCCTCCGCCACGGTGGAACCGCGCCTGCGCGTTCCCGCGATGGGGGCGGAAAGCAGCCTGCCCGCGCTGCAGCGCACCATGACTTCCGGCGAGGAGCCGAACAGCGTGATGCCCGGAAGACGCATGAAGAACATGTAGGGCGAAGCGTTCTCGCTGCGCAGACGGCGGTACAGACTGAAGGCGTCGCCCGCAAAGGGCATGGAGAACTGTACGGAAGGCACCACCTGTATGGCTTCACCTTCGTGCAGCATCTGCCGTATGCGTTCCACGACCTCCATGTATCCTTCTTTGCCGGGGAGCGCCTCCGCATCCGTTTCCGACAAAAGCCCCTGTCCGCCGTGCCGCCTGGCAAGAGCGTCTTCCACGTCCCGGTGCCCGCCGAGGCTCACCTGCGCAAGGCGCTTGTACATGTGGTCGAAAAGCAGCAGCGTGCCGGGCAGACAGAGCACGCATTCGGCATCCTCCGGCTTCATGACGGCCGAAAGTTTCGGGTGAAAGAGCGAAGCCATGCCGAAGCCGAAATACCCGCAAAGCGAACGGGTGATGGGAGGAAGATTCGGCGCCGCCGCATCCGGCACAATCTCCAGCGCGCGCATGACGCTCCGCAGCCCCTCCACGAACTCCATGCCGTTGAAGGCCATGAGCGGAGCGAGGCGCTCGTCCTCTATGCGGCAGCGCAGCCTGCCCTCGTGGCAGAAAAGATACAGGGCCATGTCGCAGGCAAGCACGCTGTAGCGTCCCCATCGTCCGTCCACTTCCGCACTTTCCAGCAGTATACCGTCCCTTTCCCGGACCATGTCCAGAAAAAGGCTTATGGGCGTGTCCATGTCCGCCGGAAGATGGCGGACGCTCTGACGCAGTCGAACGGGTGAAATGTTGCCTGTCATGAAAGAAACCTCGTATGAGTTAATAAAAAAATGCCGCTCCCCGGAGAGGGAACGGCATTCGAACATTCATCAGTCGCCTTTCAGCTATACGCCAAGACCGCATCCTCTCCCTGAAGAAAAGATACGCCACCACCACTGACCGGCGAAGGACTGGGTGAAGAGGCGTGCGGACATGAAATACTCCTGAAAGAATCTGTGTTTTTCTTTCGTGTAGAAAAAGTCTCCGGCTTTGTCAATAAGGACGACCTGTTTTTTCCGGGCAGAGAACATGCTCCATGCAGAAAGACCCTTTTTTCCCATATATGTCATGCAAATCGGAACAGTTTTGTATCACGCAAATATCGTCAGCCCCTCTCATACAGAAAAATACCGCGAAATATATGAAAAAGGATTCCAATGACTCCTCAAACACCTCTCCCCGCGTCTCACGCCGCATGCAAAAAACGTTTTTTTCTTCCTCTCCCATTAATTATGGGCCGGAAGACAAAAGTCTTTTTCCCCTCCCTTGACAGATTTTCCCTGCCGGAGCTATGGAAAGAAAAAAAGGTTGGAAATCATGTTCAGCGCGTTTCGTCCCGGCTATTTTACCTACGCCAGCAGCTTCGGTTGCTGGTGCTATGCGTATTATGCCCGGCCATGCGGCGTGCTGTGCTAGATTCTCTTCTGTCACAGGAATATAAAGCCGCAGGCATACCAGAAGCCGGCGGCTTTTTTTCATGGCCGCCGAAGAGCCTGCAAAAGAGGTTCTCGCCATGGAAGTCGGAGCACTCAGAAGGTTCAACCGCATCATCAATCCCGAAACCGGCCGCGCCATCATCGTTCCCATGGACCACGGCGTGTCCGACGGCACGCCCCGCGGCCTGCGCGACATGGCAAAGGCCGTGCAGGACATGGACGAAGGCATGGCCGACGCCGTGCTCATGCACAAGGGACTCATCCACAAGTCCAGATACGAAGCGCACATGCGCCTCGGCTTCATCATGCACATTTCCGCCTCCACCAGCCTTTCGCGCAGACCGAACAAGAAAATGCTCGTGGGCGACGTGGAAGAGGCCGTACGCCTCGGCGCGGACGCCGTTTCCATCCACCTCAATCTCGGCGACGACGATGAAAGCATGATGATGTCCGACGCGGGAAAAATCGCCAAGGAATGCAGCCTGTGGGGCATGCCGCTTCTCA
>CALUPQ010000070.1 GCA_944322695.1 uncultured Mailhella sp.
AACGTCATTGTCGGCCGCCTCATTCCCGCCGGCACCGGCTACCGCGAATACGTCAATCAGGACATCGAGGTGCCGGAGCAGAAGGAACGCCCCGACAAGTTCCTTGAAGACCTTGAGGAACGTCCCATCATCGCCCCTGATATCGAAGCCGGTATCAACAACGCGATAAACGACTAAGAATCCGGGGAGGATATTTTCTCCCCGAGACGAAGATAACGAGGCCGATGCCTTTCGCTTCCCAAAAGAAGCAGGGCTTCGGCCTCGGCATTTAAGACGTTTTACTGTGCTTGCTATATGGATGAAGAAGAGCAGAGAAAAATATCTTTGAGCAAGTTGCAGAGGCTGCTTCAAGGAAGTGCATTCTTTCAGAAAGACGCTCGTTCAAAGAAATGAAAAGCTGTCGATGCATTTTCACTTTGAAAAGTTGCCATCCTGGCATATTATTGCGAAAATGAACAAAAGCTCATACGCTGAGCACGGAGCTTACTGTTTATACTAGCAAATTTTTAGAGGAACTTCCTTATGGCTCTGTTTGAACATTTCTTTCCTTCTCGTCCCCAGAGTACGATTTTTGTTACGGCATCTGCTATAGGTTATTATCTTGAAAGAATGTTTGAACAAGCAGAACACAGCATTGTCATCGTTTCTCCTTATATAAAGATAAGTTTACGGATTCGTTCGATTCTGATGGATAAAATAAATGACGGTATTAAAGTAACAGTAGTCCATCGAGAGAGCTTTGATTATGATGGTATGAATATAAAAACTTTTAAAAGAAAGAATCTTCATGCCAAATGTTTTTTTACAGATAAGGCAGTATTAATAGGAAGTATGAATCTTTATGATTACAGTCAGATAAATAATGATGAAATGGGTATTTTTTTAACCAAAAAAGACAATTTGGAGTTATATGAAAATATTGAAAAAGAAGTAGGCAGGTTATGCAATTCATTTTCTTTTGAGGGAAGGCAGAATGCCAAACTTCAATATGCAAATAAGTCTGCTCTTCAAACAGGTAAAAGATATGCCAGAAATGAACTGAATAGATATTTTTCCTTTATTGATGACCATATCGGAGGAATAAAACAGACAAGGCGTGGAAATATCGTACTTTTTTATTATTCAAAAAGTAAATATAACAATGAAGAACGAGATGGGATTCTTTACTATGTGGGGCAGAATACCGGCTCCGAAGTGCAGATGCTGAAGTATGGGAACAAGGCTCTTTACGATTGTTTCACAAGTGGCAAGGGGCGTATTTTTCTTTTTCGGGACGATGTGTTTCAAGGCGAATTTTTTGTCTGCATGAAGCCTTTCCAGAAAGATGGAAAATGGGTTTTTCCTTTGAAGCCAGAAGTAAGCCGTACAGGCCGAGTAGACCCTGCCGGAGAATGCACGAAAGAAGCCTGAGTTGAAGGGAAAGTATGCCGGCGATACAAGTTGGACCGGCTTCATATGGAGATACCGGTGTCCTTTCATAAAAGTCCAGACAGGATGCAGATGGGATGTAAGGATGCGGAGCGGCTCGGCCAGTCATCGGCAGGGGATAATGGCTTCAGCGTTGTGCTTCCACGGAGCTTCCGGCTTTTTCCATAAGCTGTTGTTGCAGCGTGGAGCGGAGCTGAAGACGCTGTTCCGGGGAATAGAATGTCCGTTACGGTGCTGTCCCATTCCCTCACGAAATGCATGATGACGGGATAGATTGCCAGAGCCTTGTCCGTAGGAAAGCTGACGGCCGTTCTTTTGTCGGAAAGGGGGGGGCTCCCGCCGGATGAAGTCGTGTTCTTCAAGCCGGGCCAGCGTACGGTGACATGGCTCTTGTTTGCCTGAATGAGGGAAGGCCGCGCATCCTGCGCGATTCCGGGATGGCGGCAGACTGTGTTTGCCGGCGGAGACGGGCGGGAGGGCTGTTCCTAAGAGAGAAGCATATGGTTTCTGGAGGCGTCTGAGAAATGTTGCCCCTGTATCGGTGTTTTCCGAGCATTCGCCGGAAATGCTATTCTTGCCGGGGGGGGGCTGTCCGTTTTCTGCGAGAGTTCAGGCCGACTCTGTATACGTTTTGCAGGAGAGTGGCCCTTCGCTGCGCCCCTTCGCCTGCGGCGGACCGGCGTTATCCTTCATGAAGCGGGGCGCAGGCCCGAGGCTGGGAGGAGCAGAGGGCGCCTTCTTTCTTTGAAAGGCATGAAAAAAGGCCGCCGTTTTCCTTGTGGGAAACGGCGGCCTTTGAGGTTGAAAGGGGAAAGACTAGTAGGAGTGTTCGTCCTTGAGCGTTTCCTTCGTCACCTTATGGGCGAAGGTCCAGTAAACCCAGGCCTGATAGAGCAGAACCACGGGAACGGCGCACAGCGTGACCGTAAGCATGATTTTCAGGGTCAGGGGGCTGGAGGCGGCGTTATAGACGGTGATGCTGTAGGCCGGGTCGATGCTGGAAAGAATGATGCCGGGATACATGCCGAACACGGCGAAGAAAGTCAGGCCGAGAATGAACAGGGCGCTGAATATCCAGGCGAGAAGCGTGCTGCTTTCCAGCGTGAGACGGCTGGTCACAAGACCGATGATGGCGAGGGCGAGAGCTACGTAGGCGACGGGGTGCTGGGCCAGTCTTTCGAAGCTGTCGGTGTAGTGGGCCGTGAGGGCCAGGAAGGCGAGCACGAGAGAGAACAGCACGGGCCAGAGCGCGCGGGCGGCCTTGAAAGCCTTCACCTGCAGGTTTCCTTCGGACTTGAGCTCAAGCCAGAGGGCGCCATGGTAGCAGAACATGACGACGAAGAAGACGCCGCCGGCAAGTCCGTAAGGATTGAGAAGCTTGAGGATGTTGCCGTGATAGACGCCGTTCGCATCGATGGGGATGCCCATGAACAGGTTGGCGAAGGCCACGCCGAGCAGCAGCGCGGGCAGGAAGCTGCCGAGGGTCATGCACACGTCCCAGCAGAAAATCCAGGTGCAGGAATCGCCCTTGCCGCGGAATTCGAAGGCCACTGCGCGGAAGATGAGGCAGAACAGCAGGATGAGCAGGGGAGCGTAGAGGGCGCTGAACATCACGGCGTAGGCATTGGGGAAGGCCGCGAAGGTCACGCCGCCTGCGGTGATAAGCCACACTTCGTTGCCGTCCCAGTAGGGGCCCTGCGCGTTGTAGATGACGCGGCGTTCATGGTCGTTGGAGGCCAGGAAGGGCATGAGCGTACCCATGCCGAGGTCGAAGCCGTCGAGAATGAAGTACACGGCCCACAGAAGCGTCCAGAGGAAGAACCAGATAGTTTCCATGATTACGCCCCCTCAGCGGCTTTGACGGGTTCGGGACCCTTGCGGGAGTTGGAGTACAGAAGCCAGATGTCAATCAGGCCGAGCAGCGTGTAGATGACAAGGAAGGCGAGGACGGAGATGAGCACGGAACTGGTGGGCACCGGGGAAACGGCGTCCGACGTGCGCATGAGGTTATAGACAATCCAGGGCTGACGGCCCACTTCCGCCACGGTCCAGCCGAGCATGATGGTGATGTAGGGCAGGGGAATCATCCAGGGCAGAATTTTCGCGAGGCGGGCGTCGGCGGCGATGTCCTTGCGGCGCCACCAGGCCCAGGCGGCCACGGCGATGAACAGGCAGCCCAGAGCGACCATGAGACGGAAGGACAGGAAGGTGGGCAGCACGGGCGGAATGTCTTCCGGCGCGAAGTCGCTGAGACCCTTCACTTCGGCGTTCACGTCATTGAAGGCGATGAGGCTCATGAGGCCGGGAATGGGCAGGGCTTCGATGAGGTTGCGACCGTTTTCCTGGTCGGGCCAGGCCAGAAGGTACATGGGCGCTTTGGTCTGCGTGGTCCAGTGCGATTCCATGGCGGCCATCTTGGCGGGCTGGTATTCGGCCACGTTCATGCCCTGATGGTGTCCGGCAAAGCCGACGAGAAGGGCCATGATGAGAGTGAAGGGCGCCGCGATGCGCACGGCCTTGGTGAACAGGGAGACTTCGTTCTTGCGCGCAAGGTGCCATGCGGCCACGCCGAGAACGAAGAAGCCGCCGAGCATCCACGCCGAGGACACGGTGTGGAAGTACTCGCCCCACGCGTAGGGGTTGGATATGACGGCGAAGAAGTCGTCAAGCTCCGCGCGGCCGTTGCGGATGACATAACCCACGGGATGCTGCATGAAGCCGTTGGCGAGGATAATCCACAGAGCGGAAATGTTGCCTGCGATGGCCACCATCCAGATGGCGAAGCAGTGCACCTTCTTGCTCACGCGTTCCCAGCCGAAGGTCCATACGGCCACGAAGGTGGATTCGAGGAAGAAGGCCACCGTGGCCTCGATGGCCAGCAGAGAACCGAAAATGTCGCCCACATAGGCGGAATAGCGGGACCAGTTGGTGCCGAACTGGAATTCCAGCGTGATGCCGGTGACCACGCCGAGAACAAAGTTGATGAGGAAGAGTTTGCCCCAGAACTTGACCATTCTTTTGTAGTCCTCATCTCCCGTGCGCACATAGAGCGTTTCCATGATGGCGAGCAGAATGGAAAGCCCCAGCGTGAGCGGGACGAAGATGAAGTGGAAAAAGACGGTCATGGCAAACTGGAGGCGGGAAAGGAGGATAAGGTCCATGGTTTGCTCCTTGTGCTCGTCGGCGTGTCCAAAAGACGAGGCTCTTAATCGACCGTGCCGCCAGACCGGTCATGCCGGGCTTCGGCACGACCGGACGGCGTTACGAATGTTCGGGCGGTCAGTCCCCGCACTTTTCCTTCAGGGCGCGGGCTACGGCGACGCCGAGCTCACGGCATTTGGCGAGGTCTTCCTCCTGAGGATTGAAATAGCATCTGAGCGGTTCGCCTACAAGCTCGACCTTCATTTCGGCAAGGGCGTCGGCCATCATCTTGGGAGCTTCGCCGGACCAGCCGTAGGTGCCGAAGGTGGCGCCCACGAGGTTCTGGGGACGCAGGCCCTTCACGTGGGCGAGGCAGGCCATCATGTTCACCATGGGCATGTTGTTGCGCGTGGCGGAGCCGAGGATGAGCGCGCCGCTGTTGGCCAGTTCGGTCATCACGTCGCTGCAGTGGCTGGTCTGCAGGTTCACGAGCACGTAGGGCACGTTTTCGGCTTCAAGGCCGTCGGCCACGGCTTCGGCCATCTTGGCGGTGCCGTTCCACATGCTTTCGTAGGCGATGACGGCGCGCTTCTGAGGATTCTGCTGGGCGAAGGCCAGGTAGGAGTCGATGACGAACTTCACGTCTTCGGGCGTACGGAAGATGAGGCCGTGGTCGGGAGCGATGACGTCGAAGGCGAGGCCGAGGTCGGTCACGCGCTTCAGGGTCTTGAGCACCTGCGGAGAGTAGGGCAGCACGATGTTGTAGTAGTAGCGCTTCATGGAGTCATAAAGCGTGGTGCGGTCGCACTCGTCCGCAAAGCGGAAGGAGCTTGCGATGTTCTGGCCGAAGGCGTCGTTGCTGAAGAGCACCTTGTCCTCTTCCAGGTAGGACACCATGCTGTCGGGCCAGTGGAGCATGCGGGTTTCAAGGAAGGTGACGTTGCGCTTGCCGATGTTCAGGCGGTCGCCGTCCTTGACGATTTCGATGGGCCAGCCTTCGGTATTATAAATATTGGTCATGGACTTGTAGCCCATGGGGGAGCAGAAGATTTTCTCGGGCTTGCACAGCTTCACGATGCGGGGAAGGGCGCCGGAGTGGTCCTGCTCCAGATGGTTGCACACGATGTAGTCGATGCTTTCCGGGTCGATGATTTCGGAAATGTGCTTCACCAGGGTTTCGAATTCGTGGGCGTTCACGGTATCGAAGAGCACCTTCTTTTCGTCGCACACCAGGTAGGCGTTGTAGGTGCTGCCCTCGGGAGAGCGGCTGTAGTGATGGAAGTTGCGGATGTCGAAGTCGACGGCGCCGACCCAGTAGATGTCCTTTTTCGGTTCAACAGGTCCCATGGAATCCTCGGGAGCGAAAACAGGAGCGGAAAAAAACAAAAAAGCGGGAAGCCTTCTTTCGAAGGCTGCCCGCGGATAGATGTGTCAGTGCTTACTCGGCTTCAAAATCGGCCTTGGAAGCGCCGCAGACGGGGCAGACCCAGTCTTCCGGGATGTCTTCGAAGGCGGTGCCGGGAGCGATGCCGGAATCAGGGTCGCCGACGGCGGGGTCGTATTCGTAACCGCAGACATTGCAGGTGTACTTTTTCATGGGACGTCTCCTTGGTTGGCTTCAGCGCCAGTTTTCCATATTGCAGTGTTTTACTCTGTCGTGTTCTTCCGCACGCTTGCCGTCGTTGAAACGGTCGGTCGTGCCGACGAGGTACCCGGTGATGCGGCGGATTCTCTCGAACCGGACGCCGCAGCCGGTAAGCTCCTCTTCAAGACGGGAAGAGGCGGAAGTCTTGCATCTGACCATGAAAATGTTCTCCTGCCCGTCAGGCGAGCTTCTTGAACATTTTTTTGGAAGCGCCGCAGACGGGGCAGTGCCAGTCGTCGGGCAGGTCTTCGAAAGCGGTGCCGGCGGGAATCTTGCCCTTGCGGTCTCCCTTTTCGGGACGATAGATGTAGCCGCAGTTGCCGACCTGACACTGCCACATGGCCATGTCGCTTTCACCCTTGGGGGCGTCTTCTTCCACGGCTTCGAAGTCGGCCTTGGAAGCGCCGCAGACGGGGCAGGCCCAGTCTTCCGGGATGTCTTCGAAGGCGGTGCCGGGCGCAATGCCGGAGTCGGGGTCGCCGACGGCGGGGTCGTACACCCAGCCGCACAGGCTGCAGACGTACTTCTTCATGATTATCCCTCGAAGGTGGCCTTCCACAGGCCGTGCTTGTTGCAGAATTCGCGGGCGGTGACCTTGTCGGCCTTCACGCAGAATTCGGCTTCGGGAGCGTCGCCGGGGTTCAGGAAGGCGATGTGGGAAACGCCGTCGGCCAGCAGTTCAATCCACTCGATGTAGTGGTCTTCGGCCATGGGATGGGCGGCGGAGCCGACCTTCACCTTGTAGCCGTTTTCCGTCTTTTCAATGACGGGAACGTGCTTTTCGCTGGCGCCGTCGGTGGAGCCTTCGCGCAGAAGCTTCATGGGTTCGCCGCAGCAGACGAGAGGGGCGGCGCCGCCGTGAAGGACTTCAACAATATTTCCACAATGTTTGCACTGATATACTTCAAATCTTGCAGGCATGACTATTCTCCTGGTAGAGGGATGAATCACTTGTTCGGGGAGGCTCCCCGAATGCGAATAAATAATAATTATTCTTGATAAGAAGTCAAGTCCAAAATTCGGGGTGGAAACGGAATTTGTCAGCCTCGGGAAAATTTTTCAGGTCGTTCGGACGGTCGCCGGTCTTTTTTTCCGACCTTTCCGGGAAAAGCCCCTACAATGGACTGGAAAAGGAAAAAGATGTGTGGTAAAAGAACTTCCCGCAAAAATTTCCGCTTCGCGTGTTCCCGGACGTTTACCGGGAAACGATACACGCTCCCGAACCGCCATGAAAGTATATCGCGATTATTATTTTCTTAAAGCCAAAGAGGAACACTACCCTGCCCGCTCCGTGTACAAGCTTAAGGAGATGGACAGGGCCTTCCGCCTTTTCAGGCCCGGCATGAAGGTGCTGGACCTCGGCGCGGCTCCCGGCTCATGGTCGCTGTATGCGGCGGAACGGGTGGGAGAGAAGGGACTCGTGCTTTCCTGCGACTTGCAGAGCACGGACACGGTCTTTCCTCCCAACGTGACGTTTCTTCAGGAGAACGTGTTCGAGCGCACGCCGGAATTCGAAGAGCTTCTCACCCAGAAGGGGCCCTTCGACATGGTCATCAGCGACATGGCCCCCCGCACCACGGGAACCAAGTTCACCGACCAGGCGCGGTCTCTTGAGCTGTGCCTTGAGGCCGTGGAAGTGGCCGACCGCTATCTCAAACCCGGCGGCGGCTTCATCGCCAAAATATTCATGGGGCCGGATTTTCAGGAACTGGCAAAGGCGCTGAAGGCGCGTTTTGCCACGGTAAAAACATTCAAACCCAAGAGTTCCCGTGCCGAGAGCAAGGAAATTTTCGAAGTAGGCATGGGGTTCAAGGGGCCTGTTCAAGGGTAAACACTTTTTTGTTCGGAGGCATACATGTCGGGACATAACAAATGGGCAAACATCAGACTTCGCAAGGGCGCTCAGGACGCCAAGCGAGGCAAGGCGTTCACCAAGGCCGCCAAGGAAATCATCATCGCCGCCAAAAGCGGTGGGGACCCTGCCGGCAACGCCCGTCTGCGTTCCGCCATCGCTGCCGCCAAGGCCGTGAACCTGCCCAAGGATAAAATCGAGGCCGCCATCCGCAAGGGTACCGGTCAGGATGCCGGCGGCGATTTGAGCGAAATCATGTACGAAGGCTACGGCTCCGGCGGCGTGGCCATCATTGTGGAAACCGCGACCGACAACAAGAACCGTACCGTGGCCGAAGTGCGTCACGTGTTCACCAAGTACGGCGGCGCCATGGGCGAAAGCGGCTCCGTGGCCTTCCAGTTCGACCGCATGGGCGTCATCACCCTGGACAAGGAAAAGTATGCCGACGAGGAAACCGTGATGAACATGGTGCTCGAAGCCGGCGCCGACGACGTGCAGGACAACGACGACACCTGGGAAGTGCGTACTTCCATGTCCGACTTCAACACCGTGCGTGAAGCGCTCGAAGGTCAGAGCGTGGAAATGATGGAAGCTCAGCTGGCCATGGTGCCCCGCATGCTGGTGCCCGTGGACGCGGAAACCGCCAAGAAGCTGGTGCGTCTCACCGATGCCCTGGAAGAGCTGGACGACGTGCAGAACGTTTACACCAACGCCGACTTCCCTGAAGATTTCGACCCTGAAGCGTAAGACTTCAGTCGGCTGTGTTTTCAGACGCCCTCTTTCCGCTCAGGAAAGGGGGCGTCTTGGATTAAAGGCCGCAGGAAGGGTATCGGGAAAAGTTGTGGAGCCCTGTCGCAGGGACACATCTTGAACTTCGCCGGGAAGCTGGCCGGGCGTTGCCTGCAGGCGGTCAAACAGGCTTCTGAAGGCCGGCAGAGCCCCTTGGAGTATAGGGAACAGCTTTTCAGCTGCGGCGAATCCGCCAGAGGCTGCGGCGCAACGGTTTTGGAAAGGAAGAAAATGCCGGGGGAGCCTAGAGAAGAGACGGGGTGCAAGGGGCCGGTCTTCTGCGGGGCCCCGGCTGCTGGAAGAGGCGGCCAGGCAGAACGGCGGCGCGGCCCATCGGGATGACGGAAGGGAGGAGCGTGCTGACGGAGACGGACGTAGCTGACCGCCGGGGCGTGACGCAGCCGGGAATGTCCTACTGCGGCAGGATGGGGGTGAAAACAGGCGCCGACAAGCGGGCACTTTGAAGTCACCGGGAGGTGATTGAGCCTGAGCTCTTGCCGGAAATCCGTTTACGGACAGTCCGGCATCAGGCCGTGCAGGTTTTGTCCGTACGCGGCTGACAAAAGGCTCTTGCAGAAGGGCGATGGAACTTCCTGCTCCGGACACGCCGGCGGCATCACCAGCTTCCGAAGAATTTCCGGGCGGAAGCCTTGGGACCATGGAGTCCGCCGGAAGCGTTTCTTTCTTCCGGCGGAAGGGAAGACGGCTCCTACCAGCGGGAGTGAACCACGTTGCGGACATGGCGGTCGTAAATGCCGGCAACGCCCTCCATCTGTTCACGGCTCAAAGGCGGCAGGGAGGCCGCCCGTATGTTGGACAGCACCTGTTCCTGCCTGCTGGCCCCGGGAATGACCGCACTGACGGCCTCATGCATCAGTATCCAGCGCAGCGCATAGGGGGCGAGGTCTTCGGTACGGAAAAGCTTTTTCAGTTCCTCCACGGCGCAGAGGCCCAGCGCGTAATCTACGCCGGAGAAGGTTTCGCCCTTGTCGAAGGCTTCTCCGTTGCGGTTATAGCTTCGGTGGTCATGCTTGGCGAACACCGTATCAGGGCCGTATCGCCCCGTAAGCAGGCCGCTTGCCAGAGGCACGCGGGCAAGAATGCCGATATCTCTGGCTGCGGCTTCGGGGAAAAGCCTTTCCGCGGGTTTCATGCGGAACATGTTGAAGACGACCTCGATGGCGGAGATGGGCCATTCCATGGCCTGCAAGCCTTCGGATACTTTTTCCACGCTTACGCCGTAATGGGCCATCTTGCCTTTGCGTACCAGCTTGTCCAGGCCGGTGAACAGCTCGTCCTTTCTGTAAACGGAGGAAGGGGGGCAGTGGAGCAGCACCATGTCCAGCCGTTCCACGCCCAGCCTTTTTAAACTGCCGTCGATGAACTGCTCCATGTGCTCGGCGGTATAACCCTCGGCGGTGTGAGGCATAAGTCCTCTGCCGCATTTGGTTACTACGAAGAAATGATGGCTGTGGCGGGCGAGGAAGGCTCCTATGGCCCGCTCGCTGTTGCCGTCGTTGTAAATGTCGGCCGTATCAGTCAGGTTGATGCCGCAAGCATAACTGCTTTCCAGAATCCGCATGGCTTCCGCTTCATTGAAGGGCTCTCCCCAGCGGGTTCCCAGTTGCCATGTTCCCAGGCCTATTTCGCCGACCATGCGGTTTGTTCTGCCGAATCTTCGTTGTTTCATGAAAAGTCCTTTTTTCGTAGGAGCGTTTTTGTCAGGGCCTGCCTTGAGGCAGGCCGCGTCGTCGAGGTCCCGGCCGCCCGTGTTTCGTCATATCGCCGGTGCTGCGCAGTGACGGGGATGGCTGCCAATGGACGAAGCAGGCGCCGTGCTCGTCCTATGCCTGGAAGTTGAATGCGTCAGCATATATCATTTTCTTGGTCATGCCGCCGTCCACCAGCAGGTTTGCGCCGTTGATGAAATCACTGGTGGGGGCGCACAGAAACAGACATGCGTGTAGGATGTCTTCCGCCTTTCCGACGCGGCCTGACGGGTGCTGTTCGTGGTCTATCCTGGTCAGCTGTTCGTAATCTTCCACCTGAATCCATCCGGGACTGACGGCATTGACGGTAATGCCGGTATTGGCCAGGGAGACGCAGAGGCTGTTGGTCAGAGAGACCAGGCCGCCTTTGGATGCGCCGTAGGCTTCCCAACCAGCCTCGTTCTGATGGAAGCGCGTTGAAGCGATGTTGATGATTCGCCCGTAAGAGCCGGGGCTGTGCTGCGTGATGAACTCCTTGCAGCAGAGAAAGGAGCCTCGCAGGTTTGTCCTGAGCACCTTGTCGAATTCCTGTGAGGTCAGTTCGAAGACCGGCTTGTGGAACCTGCTGACGGCGCCGTTGTTGATGAGGACATGGATTTCGCCGTACTGTCTCGTAATGGACTGGAAGCACTGGTGAACCTGGCGTTCATCCTCCAGGTCCATGGGAAGGAAGCAGACATGCTCCTCGTCAAAGCTGGTGTTCTGTTTGTCCAGTGCGAAAACTTCATAGCCTTCGGCTGCAAAACCCGTTGCCATACGGCGACCGATGCCGGAAGCTCCCCCTGTGATGACGACTCGTTTCATGGCAGATGTCCCCTGCGGTTGTTTGGGATACTCATGCGAATATCCTTGTGATGACGTTTCCGTTTTATGTTCACGTTGTATTTTTTTAATTTTCAGCTAAACGACATGATGTATGTTTGACATGATGTTGATGAAAATAATATAATACTTTTCTATCATTAGAGTATAAAGAGATTTTTTTCATGAAAATGAAAACAAAAAGTGTCCATTTGCAGTGTAAATGGTAATAATATTTGTATGAGAGATATTTTTCTATCATATGCTATTTCTATGCTTAGAACAAGTACGCACAAAATATTCAGACAGTGAAAGGTTTTTCACCGGAGGAGAAGACGCCGTGGAAAAGATTGAGGTTGTGTGCGAGATGGAAGTGACTCTGAAAATGCTCGGAGGAAAGTGGAAACCGCTCATTCTGGACTGCCTCATCCGGCACGGGCCACAGCGCTTCAGTTCCCTCAGGCGGCAGATGCCGCGGGTATCGCAGCGGGCGCTGACCAATCAGCTCCGAGAGCTGGAGGCCGACGGGCTTATCTGGCGCACCATCTATGCGGAAGTGCCTCCGCGCGTGGAATATGGCGTTACGGAGAAAGGGCGTTCGCTGGAACAGATTCTGGAGCTGATGTGCCAGTGGGGGGAAAGTCACAGAGACGAGCGTTTTGAGTTGCTCAGTCCCCAGTGTACGGAATAGCCTTCTCAAGATGCCGCATTCGGCGGGAGCGTTTTCTGCCCGGTCTGTTAAAAAGGAAAGGGCCGTACCTTTCGGTACGGCCCCGGTGTCAGAATGTCACCTTTGTTCGCCCATTACATGAAGAAGAGGAAGGTAACCAGGGCGAAGAGCGGGCAGAGGATACCCACGGACCAGGCCATGTAGCCGAAGAAGCTGGGCATCTTGACGCCCTGTTCTTCGGAGATGGCCTTCACCATGAAGTTCGGCGCGTTGCCGATGTAGGTGTTGGCGCCCATGAACACCGCACCGGCGG
>CALUPQ010000071.1 GCA_944322695.1 uncultured Mailhella sp.
CTTCCTCGGCATGGTGACGGCAGGCCTGGCCTTCGCCCTTGCGGGCGGCTGCCCCGGCAGACAGCTCTTCATGGCCGGCGAAGGCGACAGCGACGCCGCCATTTTCGCCCTCGGCATGCTGGTGGGCGCGGCCATGGCCCACAACCTCGGCACGGCCAGCTCCGCTGCGGGCATCGGCGCCTACGGCGCTCAGGCCACCCTCATCGGTCTGGCGGTCTGCCTGTTCATCGGCTTCGCCTTTTCCAGAAAGGCCTGACGGCGGCAGAGAAAGGAGGACCCGCCGAGGCGGGTCCTCTGAGGCGCTTTTGCCGACAGTTGAAAATTTCATGTAAAGGAGAACGTTATGCTTATCGATACGCGTGGTCTTTCCTGCCCGCAGCCTGTGCTCATGGTATATCCTCATCTTTCGGGAACTGACCCCGTCGACGTGCTTGTGGACAACACCACCAGCCAGGAAAACGTGAGCCGCGCCGCGGCCAAGAACGGCTGGAAGGTGGAAGCGAAGGAAGAAGGGGACGGCATCGTCCGTCTGGAGCTTCGCAGGTAATGTTTGAACGTCTTACAGGCTGGCTGAAGCGGCGTGACGACAAGCCTCTCAAGGATTCTCTTGTTGAGAGGGGCTTTCTTGTCTTTCAGCACACCGGCGAGGTCATACAGGCGGAGCGCTGTCTTCAGGCGGCCGGTTTTCCGGTGGAGGTCAAGGGGCCTCCGCCGGAACTTCGTACGGGTTGCGACATGGTGGTCACGTTCCCCCTCCTCATGGAGTCCGCCGTGCGCCGCGTGCTTGAAGGGGAAAGACTTTCTCCCATGAACGTGGTTCCCGTCAGCGGCCCGCTGCTGGAACCAGTTTCCCTTTACCGGGTGACGGATTACGGCGACTGGTTCATGGTGCAGGCGGCGAATGTGAAGATTACCGTGGAACGCGCTTCCGGGCGTATCGTCAATGTTTCCGGCGGGGGCTGTCCCGATGTGCCGTATCTGGCGTCTCTTCTCGTGGGACAGAGCATTGCGGGAGCGGAAGAGCCGAGGGTGAAGGGACACACGCTCTGCTCCTACGCGCTGCAGAAGGCGTTTCTGGAAGCCCGCCGTCTGTGGCGGCAGGGAGGTGCTGCATGAGCTGGCTGATATGCGGAACCGTGCCGGATGACGACTTTCCCTTGTGCATGGGCACATGGCATGTGGAAGACCGCATGCTTGTGCCTTCGGCCGTGAAGTCGTGCGCGGACGGGGGGAGCGTCTGCGCCGTGCCCGTGGAGCGGGGAACGCCCGCCCTTGTGGCCGCGGCGACGCTTGCGCTCGAAGCGCTCGGCGTCGAGCCTCCCGTCGTGCTGATGGCCGGGGACTGCGGCTCCTCCAAAGGGAGCACGCGCCTGTACGAGCATCTTGCCGCATGGCTCGGTACGGAGGCTTCGGCGAACCTTTCCGGCATGACCTTCCATTATCTTTTTCCCAGCGTGGACGGGCACAACCGCATACTCATGGCTCTGGAGGAACGCGGGAAGCCCATGCCGGTGCTCATGGCCGATGCGGGCTTCATGTACGCTGCGAAGATGAGCGGCTACGCGGAACGCTACGACGTGTTTACGCCGGATGCCGGAGAGCTGGCCTTTCTGGCGGACGAGAAGGCCCCGCATCCTTTTTACACGCGCGGCTTTCTGCTGGATGCCGGACTTGAAAAGGCCGAACTTGCACGACTTGCCTGGACGCATAAGAACAGCGCCCGCCTTTTGCTGATAAAAGGCGCGGAGGACATGGTCGTGGAGGAGGGGCGGGAAATAGGGCGCGTTGCGTCTCCCTGCCTTCCGTTCATGGAGCCTGTGGGCGGAACGGGGGACCTTGTCACCGGCTTGCTCACGGCGTTTGCCGCAGCGGGACGGCCTCTGGACAGGGCGTGCCTTCTTGCGGCACAAAGTGCCAGGTTTGCCGGAGAGCTTACGAATCCCACGCCTGCCACTTCCATAGCCGAGTTCATGCCGGCCGTGGGCGGAGCTGTTGAAAAAGCTCTGAAGCTGTGTTGACGTTTTTTCAGAAGAAGGGAAAAATCCGTCTTGTTGCTCCTTTCCGGACGAGTCGGGGCGGAAACATACGGTACTATGGTAAAGGGAGGGCTCATGGCGGAATTCTGCCTGATGGACAAGACGAAAGGCGCAGGCTGAGCGGCGAAGACGGCTCCGGAGTTGCTGGAGCAGATTCTTTCCGACATGACGCCCCCGCCCGACAGGGACGGGCGCATTCTGCACGGTTTTTCCAACAATGAGGACGCGGTTCTCGTCAAGGCTCCTCCGGCCGGTCTTGCGCTGGTGCAGACGGTCGACATTCTCGGCCCCATCGGCAACGATGCCCGTCTTTTCGGGCAGACGGCAGCGGCCAACGCCCTTTCCGATGTCTATGCCATGGGGGGCCGGCCATGGTCCGTCATGAACATCGCAGCGTTTCCTTCGCCCACGGCGGAGTCGGACACCCCGCTTTCCATACTGGCCGACATTCTTTCCGGTGCCATGGAAAAGGTGGCCGAGGCCGGAGCCGTGCTTGCCGGAGGACATACGCTGGACGACGACCTGATAAAGTTCGGACTTTCCGTCACCGGCGTCATCGACCCGGCGCTGGCCGCCAGAAATGACGGACTTTGCCCAGGGGACGTTCTCATTCTCACCAAACCGCTGGGAACCGGCATTCTTGCCACGGCCCTCAAGGCGAAATGGCCTGGCAGCGGAGAAGGCGAGAGCGAAATGTATCGCTGGACGACGCGGCTCAACGCCCATGCTTCGGAAGTGATACGCGCCACGAGGCTGAAGGCCGCCACGGACATCACCGGTTTCGGTCTCGGGGGACATGTGCTGGAAATGGCAGAAGGTTCCGGCGTTTCGGTGGAGCTGGAAACGGCCTCTCTTCCCTTCATGCCGCAGGTGGAGGAGTTCGCCTCCTGCGGGCTGATTCCCGCCGGGACCTACCGCAACAGGGATTATTGCTCCTGCCGCACCACGGTGGCGGAAGGGGCGGACGAGCTTCGGGCCACGCTGGCCTTTGACGCCCAGACTTCCGGCGGGCTTCTGCTGGCCGTACCTGCCGGGCGTGTTCAGGAAGCCTGCGAACGCCTTGCCGCCCTTGGCGAGCCGGCCTTCCGCGTGGGCAGGGTGCTTCCGTTGCGGGAAAAGAAGGAGCGGCTGGTTCTGGCCTGACAAGCGCATCAAAAAAGACCTCCGTCGGAATGCCGAAGGAGGTCTTTTTTTGTACGTAGTTTCTGAAAAGAGCGGCTCAGGGCAAAGGCCGGGGGTGACGCCCCTCCGTTTCTCTTCTGAGCAGACGTCTGGCTTTTTCCCTGTCCTGAAGAGTATTCATGTTGAGGAAGGGCGTTCTGTCCGGGCAGGGGACGAGACAGTCTCCCCAGGAGGGGACGACGCCGTATATGCCGAAGCGGCCGCCGTGCAGGGCCTCTTCCAGATAGGGCAGACTTTCCGGCTCATAAATGGCGACAAGAGGTTCCAGCCAGCCGTCGTCGTACACGAAGCAGGTGCGGAGGAGGGGCCTTTCGAAAGAGGCGGCGTTCATCTTCCGCTGTTCCCTTGCCCTGGGAAGCGCGGCGAGAACGTCCGGCCGCATGAGCGGCAAGTCGCAGGGGATGGTGAGAACCGCGTCGCCGCCATGCTTCAGGGCGGCCGCGAGTCCGCGCAGCGGAGTCGGCGTACCGTCCTCCTCATCGGGGATGAGAAGCGCTCCCGTCTTCCGAAACAGAGGAACCTGTTCGGCCCGGCAGGACACGGCCGTCCTTTCCACTCCTGGTACCGCTGAGACAAGGCCGAGGCTGAAGGTCGTCATGTCTCCCGCGCCGTCATGAACCACGGCGCGGGATTTATCGCTTCCGAACCGGGAGGAACGCCCTCCAGCCAGCACCAGTCCCGTCATGCTATTTGCCGAAGCCGCATTTGGGGTACGTGCACACGGAGCAGGTCAGGCAGTATCCGCCTTCACCCATGCGGGCCAGCTCTCCGCGGGTGATGCGTCGTCCCGCCAGCAGACGGGGCAGCAGCAAGTCGAACACCGTGTTCTTGAAGAACAGGGCGCAGGCGGGGACGCCCATTACCTGTATGTCTCCGGAAGGCCCGGCCATGCGTCCGACCATGGCCATGGCGCCGGGCAGCACGGGCATGCCGTACAGCATGTCCATGAGTCCCGCTTCCAGAAGGGCCGGCCGCGTCACGTCGCCCGGGTCCACGGACATGCCGCCCGTGGTGACCAAAAGGTCCACTCCGGCGTTTTTCATGCTTTCCACTTCGGAGACTATTTTCGCCTTGTCGTCGGGAACGATGGCGGTGCGGAGCACGTCACAGCCGTACTGTCTGGCCTTTTCCTTCATGACGGGAATGAACTTGTCTTCGATGAGC
The DNA here is from genome assembly GCA_944322695.1 of uncultured Mailhella sp. Taxonomy (GTDB): domain Bacteria; phylum Desulfobacterota; class Desulfovibrionia; order Desulfovibrionales; family Desulfovibrionaceae; genus Mailhella. The sequence goes on from CALUPQ010000071.1 coordinate 4,383, forward strand.
CCGTTGAACACTTCCGTTCCGGTGACCAGCACGCCCATGCGGGCATGGCGCAGGGGAGTGACGGTGAAAAGCGGTTCC
>CALUPQ010000072.1 GCA_944322695.1 uncultured Mailhella sp.
CAGCATGCCCGACATGAGCGGCATGATGAAGGCCATGCGCGGCGCCGGCGACGGCGGAACTTCCGCGCAGGGCATGCCGCTCGTCATGCCGCCCTCGCAGGCGACGGACGCGGCACCCGCAGGCGGACCCATGCCTCCCATCACCCCGCCCGCCGCAGGGAAATAAGATGAAGGACGCCACCATACTCACTCATGCCGGGCGCGCGCCTCTGCGTGTGGGCGGTCCCGTCAACATGCCGGTACACCGGGCCTCCACCATCGTTTCCCCCACCCTTGAGGAATTCGATGCCAATGAAGCGGGAGATGCCAAGTTCCGCAACGTCTGCTACGGGGCTCTCGGCACGGAAAATTCCTTTGCCCTGTGCGAAGCCGTGAACAGTCTGGAGCAGGGAGCCGGCTCCATGGTGACGAGCTCCGGCCTTGCCGCATGCACCCAGTCCCTTCTGGCCTTTGTGGGAGCGGGGGACCATGTGCTCATGCCCGACAGCGTCTATGGCCCCCAGCGCATGTTCTGCGAGAGCATCCTGCGCCGCTTCGGGGTGGAGACCACCTTTTACGACCCCCGCATCGGCGCCGACATCGACATTCTCATCAAGGCCAACACCCGCGTGGTCTATACGGAGGCCCCGGGCTCGCTCACCTTCGAAATGCAGTACATTCCCGCCATCGTGAAGGCGGCGCACGCTCACAGCGCCGTCGTCATCATGGACAACACCTGGGCCGGACCTCTCTACTTCAAACCGCTTACCGTGGGCGTGGACATCTGCGTGGAAGCGGCCACGAAGTTCATCGGCGGTCACTCCGACCTTGTCATGGGCATCATCACGGCCCGTACGCCGGAGCTCTATCGCCGTATGCGCGGTTTCTGCGTGCAGATGGGGGAAATAGCCTCGCCGGACGACTGCTACATGGCTCTTCGCGGCCTGCGCACCATGCAGGTACGCATGGAAAGACAGTTCGCCCACGCTCTGGAAATCGCCCGCTGGCTGGAACAGCGCCCGGAAGTGCTCAAGGTGCTCTACCCTCCGCTGGAAAGCGATGACGGCCATGCGCTGTGGGCGCGTGACTTCACAGGCGGCGGTTCGCTCTTTTCCATCGCCCTGCCGAAGACGGACAAAAAAGCCGTGGCCGCCATGCTCAACGGCTACAAGCTGTTCAGCATAGGCGCCAGCTGGGGTGGCTACGACAGCCTTGTGGAGCACTGCCACCCCGAGCGCACGGCCCTGAACCGCATCGCTCCCGTCTGGACGGAGGACAACTGCACGCTGGTTCGTTACGCCATAGGCCTCGAAGACGTCGAGGACCTGAAGACCGACCTGAAAGAAGGCTTCACCCGCCTGCGGGCCGCTCTTGCCTGAGCCCGCCGCGGAAGAAAGGCCGACTGAAGAGCCCTCTGCCCCTCCGGGCCGGTCTTAAAAGCGGCAAGACCTCGTCCCCCAACCGTGAACGACGGGGGCATTTCTTCCGGAAAAGCCTTCCGCAGGCCCTTCAGCTTGTACGCTTCTTCCAACTCATGCACAAAAAAGGGGAAATGTGTCCATCCTTCCATTGACAAAGACGGGACCCGTTCCTATTTTTACCGCAAACCATTCCTACTGGAGATATCCATGATTTATCTTTCCGATGCTGCCCGGCAGGAGCTCGAGGCTTTCTTCGCCGACAAGCCCAAGGCCGGCATCCGCGTTTACCTGGCCCCCGGTGGCTGAAGCGGCCCGCGTCTCGCCCTGGCTCTGGATGAGCCTAACGACAATGACAAGGCCTTTGAAGTCAACGGTTTCACTTTCTGTCTGGAAAAATCGCTGCTCGAACGCATCGGCGGCGTGAAAATCGACGTGAGCTACATGGGCTTCATCGTCGAGCCCGAACTCCCGCTTCAGGGCGGGAGCAGCTGCGGCAGCTGCGGCAGTTCCTGCGGCAGTCACTGATAACCGCCAGTCTTCAAGGTTTTTCCGGGGAGCATCCGCTCCCCTATATGACCTTCTTACCAATGGAGCCCCCCTGTGTTTACTCTCACCGAAAGCGCCCGCACCGAACTTGACGCCTTTTTCGCCGACAAGGAAAAATCCGCCATCCGCCTGTACCTTGCTCCCGGCGGCTGCAGCGGCCCCCGTATAGGTCTTGCTCTCGACGAACCCAACGAACAGGACTTCGTCACCGAGCAGGACGGTTACACCTTCTGCGCGACCAAGGAGCTGTGGGCCACCATAGGTGGAGCCACGGTTGACGCCAGCCCCATGGGCTTTATCGTCACGCCCGAACAGCCCCTGCCCAACATGGGCGGAGGATGCGGCTGTTCCAGCTGCGGCACCGGCTCCTGCGGCGGCTGCGGCCACTGATACCATTCACCTTGCCGGAGCATCCTTCAAAGGTGTTCCGGCACAAGGTTCATTGGCCTTCCGCTCTTAAAAAACGGAAGACAATGCGCACCTACAGGCCGCCGTGCTCCCGCAGCATGGCGGCTTTTCTTTTCCGCACACGGAGTAAGGACATGTACGATTTCTGGAAAATGACTCCCGGAGGCAACCCCACCATACTCCTGAAAGCAGAGGATTTTCCGCCGCAGATTCGTGCGTCCGTAGCGAACGCCGTCATGGACAGCCAACACATAGGCGCCGAACAAGTAGGCTACGTCCGTCTTTCGGGCACCCCCCGTCTGGACATGATGGGCGGAGAGTTCTGCCTCAACGCCACACGCTCCTTTGCTCTGCTTCTTGCGGAACGCGGACTGCTTGCTCAGGAAGGGGATGTTCTTACGGGAAGAGTGGAAGTGTCCGGCGTTTCCTCAGACGTCGCGGTACGTGTACTCAAGCAGCGGAACGGACTTCCCTTTGCCGAAGCATGTCTGCACTTTTCCGACCTGCCAATGCCGGAAGACTTTCCCGGCGGCCTCAGACTTGTCCGGGTTCCGGGCATCGCCCACATTCTTCAGGAAGGTCCTCTTCCGGGGGAAAAACTCCTTCCGGAATTCTGTGAAAGGCAGCGTCTTCTTTGCGGCGTCGCCGCAGAAGAAGCCGTCGGACACATGTGGCTCTCGAGCGTCGAATCAGCCGCTCCAGACGTGGCCGAGGCCGAGCTTCGCCCCGTGGTATGGGTGCGGGATACCGGCTCTCTGTGCAACGAAAGCGCCTGCGGGTCAGGCACGCTCGCCTGCGCGCTGGCCCTCCATGCCGAAAAAGGCTGCACGCACTGCACCATCCGCCAGCCGAGCGGTCACTGCCTCTCCGTACGCATGGAAAAAACGGCAGGAGGATGGGACATATGGGTAGGCGGCCCCGTGCGCATGACCGCCAGCGGAAAAACCGACCTCACCGGACTTCCCGGGGGCGTTCACACTTTGTAACAGAGCGGGCCGCTGTTTTCCCTTGCCAAGCGGCACAGGATGATTAGAGTTAAAAACATCCTGTTCACGACTTCATCCTGCGAGGGTCTCTTTCATGAACTGCCCCAACTGCCACGCCAGCATTCCCGACGACAGCACTTCCTGCCCCAGCTGCGGTCAACCCGTCATCCATGTCCGTGAGGTCGTGGATGCCGAACTGGTGGACCACCCCCGGCAGGAACAGACCGGAAGAGGATTCCATCAGCGCGTGGTGTTCATGCAGTCCCATTCCAGCCAGATTCTGCCCTCCTGCCAGATGGGCATCATCACTCTGGCCTTGGCCTTTGCCATGGCCCTGAAATTCGGGCTTCTGGCGTGCATAGGCTTTCTGGTCTTCGCCGGCATCGCCCGGGTCATCACCTTCTTCATCCAGATTCAGACGGCCATGATGGGACGCCCCGTCAATCCTCTTCTCCTGCAGATTCTGTCGTGGTTCTGCGGCTGGTCCCGCGTGGCCTGGCTCGCCTCATAACCCCGCCTCAGCCGCGGACGGCACGTTCCGCCACCCCTTCTTCATCCATGTGCTCTGCTCGGGCACAAGGGAAAACCATGCCCTACGTTCCAGGTGACTTTCATGCATAAGCTATCCTCCCCAGCTCAGGCCGAATACCTGTTCATCGACCTCGACGGGACATTGACCGACCCTTCCGAAGGCATCACACGCGGAGTCATGTATGCTCTGGAGCGTTTCGGCATCCATGAAGACGACCCCGGCAAGCTCTACCCCTTCATCGGGCCGCCTCTCTATGATTCCTTCATGCACTATTACGGCTTCGACCTGGCTACGGCCTACAAGGCCATCGAATACTTCCAGGAATACTACTCCAAACAGGGCATGTACGAAAACGTGCCCTACCCCGGCATCAGCGAACTTCTGCATGCGTGGCAGGCCGAGGGACGCAGGCTGATACTGGCCACGTCCAAGCCGGAAGTATTTGCCGTGCGCATCCTGGAACGCTTCGGCATGGCCGACGCCTTCGCCCTTATGGCCGGGGGCGACGTGGAGGAAAAGCGGGTCGAAAAGCATCTCGTCATCGACTACGCCATGAAAAGACTGGGGCTTTCCGACACCCGCGACTGCCTGATGATGGGAGACCGCAAGTTCGACGTGCTCGGTGCTGCGGCCCACGGCATTCCCACCCTCGGGGTGCTCTACGGTTTCGGCAGCAGGGAAGAACTTTCCCAGGCCGGGGCCCTGTGGCTGGCCGAAAGCGTGCAGGAACTCGGCGCCATGATGAAACGCCCCTGACTCCCTTCCCCGCAGCATGCGGAAAAGGGCCCCTTTATTTCAACAAAAGACAGACAAAGGCAGCGAACCGCTTCGCTGCCTTTGTTTTTCTCTCTGTTTATTCCATTCTTTCCAGACGGACGGAAACGCCATCGCCCATGCGGGCAAAATCCTCCAGTCCCGATTCCACCCGCCCCAGAGGGACAAGCCCCTCGGAGTGCCTGAAATCCCGATAGAAAACTGCCAGATTCCCCCACGGCGCATAATAGGTGAAACTACCCTCCGACGGGTCGCAGCTGTCCGGCGAGCGTCCCGTATCCAGCCTGCGCGGCAGATAGCTGATTTTTTCAGTACGGTTGTAATCCTCAAAACGCAATGTCAGAGGCAGCAGCGAAAGAAAATCGTGCGCCGCCGGGTCGTCATCCAGTACGACTATCGCCTCACCGCCGGGAAAACTCAGTCTGATGCGGGTTTCGGAACTTTCGTCGGCTCCTGCAAAAGGCGAGAACGCAACGCTCAGCAGGAAAAGCACCATAAAAAGAAAGCCATATTTTTTCATCCCGGTCCTCCCTCTATTGCTGTGGTGAATGTACGCCTGCCCATAATTTCGGCGGCTCGCCCCAAAAAGGGCAAGAGCTGATGCTTTCAGTAAAAACGAATCCTGTTCAGAATTCCTTCACCGTGAGCATATCAGATGACTGTGCCCGGCCGAACTCTCCGCCTGCAGGAGATGTTTCCATACATGCGAAAAAGAAGGAAGGACGCCAGTGCCCATAGAAAAAACATGGCACCATAATCCAGAAAAAACAAAGGCATACTCTCCTGCGCTCCCCAGAACATGAAGGAGCTGCGCATGGTCAGAACCCGGCCGAGCCCTCTTTCTAAGAAAGCATACGCACCATAGCATGCAAAAAATGCACAGAACAGTCTCATTCCTCGTTCGCCGACATGAAGACCGGAAAGAAGCCGAAGCTCCGGCATCACCCGGCAGACATAGAGACCGGCATGGACGGCAGAGAGAAGGAACATCCAGTGAGCACAGAAAACATGCACCGTTCGATAGACAAGGGCTCCCTCAAACCCAAGAAAAGCGAACACATGGCCGGAAATGGGTACGGCACTGACCAGAGTGCCGATGGAGGCCACAGACAAAAGCAGATTCAGCACCGTGCTCATACAACGAAAAAGCGTATATCGGCCTCTGCGCAGGGCAACATACCAGTGCCTGTTCTTCCATACATGCCGGACCACCAGAATGCACAAAACACATCCCAGCCATTCATGCACCAGGCTGCCTGTATATCGGTCGGCCATGAGCAGCATGAAAAAGCAGACCATCAGCCCGGCAAGACACGCGTTCCGCCTCTGCCTTCTCCTCATGTTTCCCCCTTTCGCTTCTTCACAAAAAGCAGGACCACCTGAGCGTAAGAACCTTGCCCCCGTCTCGTCCCCGCTTTCCTCAAACTTATGAGGACGTGAAACCACCCGGAAAAAACGTCGACCCGGCAGACGGTGGAAGTTTTTCATGCGAAGTTCCGGCAGGCACATCTTCCGGTGGAACGTCTCTTCACAGTGTCAAAGAGTATCCCCTTCATCATGCAAAAATGAAGATACGTTCATGGCAAAAACTTGCCTGATTATGCTCCCCCCTCTAAAAAATATTCCGCCACGCCTGCGCCTCTGCCCCATTGCAAAATGGGTACATTTTCCTCCCTCATGCATGAAAACATTTTGCTCCAAAAACAACGGGCTCTTCAGCCATACCGACTAATGCCCGTAAGAACCCCCAGAGAAAAGGCGAGCCGCCCGGTCCATATTTTCTGGACCAGCCTTCCCTCTCTTCATGAACGCAAAAATAGGCGGCGCCCTTTCGGGAACCGCCTCTTTTACGAAGGTGCCTATGATGCGTGTTACTTGTCGATGGTTTCCATGGTGAGGTGCGTATTGGTGAAAACGCAGATGTCTGCAGCTATGGCCATGGCCTCCTTCACAATCTCCGCAGGCTTCATGTCCGTGTGGCGAAGCAGCGCACGCGCGGCGGAAAGCGCGTAGGGCCCGCCGGAACCGATGGCGGCCACGCCGTCGTCAGGCTCTATGACGTCGCCCGTACCGGTAAGAATGAGCGTACGGTCGGCATCGGCCACCAGCAGCAGAGCCTCCAGCTTGCGAAGAAACTTGTCCTGACGCCAGTCCTTGGCCATTTCCACCGCAGCACGCAGAAGGTTGCCGCCCGATTCCTCAAGCTTGGCCTCGAAGCGTTCAAACAGCGTAAAGGCGTCCGCCGTCGCTCCGGCAAAGCCAGCCACTACCTGACCGCGGTACAGACGGCGCACCTTTCTTGCCGTATGCTTCATCACCATGCTCTGACCCATGGTCACCTGGCCGTCGCCGCCGATGGCCACACCGTGCTCGTTGCGTACCGCCAGAATGGTCGTTCCTCGAAGTTCCATGTCATTGCTCCTGCCCTAACGGGCTTCTTTCATAATTTTGGCACGCGCCGCGGCCTTTTTCTCATACGTCTTGATGGCCTTTTTCTCCTCGGCCGTACGGGCGGAAGCCTTGGCCTTTTCCAGCCAGTTGTCCGCCCGGCGCTGGTCATTGCCGTACAGGGAGGCATAGGCCAGATGCAGATAGCCTTCGCTCAGCTTGTTCACCGAACCGAGAGACCGGCCGTAGTAGGTGTGCACCTCGCTGTCT
>CALUPQ010000073.1 GCA_944322695.1 uncultured Mailhella sp.
GTCGCGGCGCACGTTGAAAGAGCATCCGGGCCATGAAACGCAAAAAGCCGGCCCCCGAAGGGACCGGCCTGAAGACGGACGAAAAGCGCGCCTACTTGTGGTAGATTTTCACCAGGTTGGTGCGGCGCTTCTGTTCACCGGGAGCATATTCGCCCGCGGTGATGACCACATCCTGCCCGATGGGGAACTTGCTGCTCGTGGCGATGAAGTTCTGCACGCGGCGCAGGTGGGAAATGCTGCTGTCGCCCACGGGGATGAAGTAGGGCTGCACGCCCCACACGAAGTTGAGCGCGTGCTCCACCGCGGTGTTGGAGGTGAGCGCGTAGATGGTCTGCGCGGGACGGCATTCGGCCAGCATGCGGGCCGCGCCGCCGGTCACGGAATGGGCCACGATGGCGCAGGCGTTTTCCGTGCGGGCCAGAAGGCAGGCGGTATAGGCAAGGAAGCGGGAGGTGTCGCTCTCATCCTTGGGAGCCTGAATCTTGCGGGTGGCCAGCAGGTACTTTTCCGCCTCGTCGGTAATCTTGCGCATGTAGCGCACGGCCTCGATGGGATAGTTGCCCGCGGCGGTCTCGTCGGAGAGCATGACGCAGTCGGCGCCGTCGAGCACGGCGTTGGCCACGTCGGTCACTTCCGCACGGGTGGGCACGGGCGTGTTCACCATGGAAAGCAGCATCTGCGTGGCCACGATGACGGGCTTGCCCGCACGGTTGCAGGTGTGGATGATGTGCTTCTGCAGGGCGGGCAGTTCGGGCATGGGGCATTCCACGCCGAGGTCGCCGCGAGCCACCATGACGATGTCGGTGGCGGCCACGATTTCATCAAGGTTGTCCACGGCGGCGGTCTGGCGCTCCAGCTTGGCCACCACGGGGATGTCGTCGCGGCCGTAGGAATGCAGCAGAGCCTTTATCTGATGCACGTCCTCCACGGTCTGCACGAAGGAAATGGCCACGGCGTCCACGCCGAGTTCCATGCCGAGGGCCAGCTTTTCGCGGTCCTGGTCGGTGATGGCGGGCAGAGCCAGGGACTTGCCGGGCAGCGCGAGGCCCTTGCGGGAGGAAATCGCGCCAGCTTCCTGCGCGCTCATGATGAAACGCTCATCCTCGACCTTTTCCTCGATGCGGAAACGCAGACCGCCGTCGGCCAGCACGAGGGTGTCGCCGGGCACAAGGGCGGCCAGAATGCGCGGATGGTCGAAGGGAATGAAGGGAAGTTCCTCTTTTTCCCGGCGCTCGCGGCCGAGCATGAGCTTATCGCCGCGGTTGAGCTCAATCCTGCCTTCGGGCAGTATGCCGATGCGGATTTTCGGGCCGGGCAGGTCCTGCATGATGCTGAGGGGACGGCCGCATTCCTTTTCGATTTCGCGGATGTTGGACACCACGCCGCGGAAGAAATCCGGGTCGCCATGGGAAAAGTTCAGACGGAAGACGGAAACCCCCGCTTCGGCGAGCTGGGCGAGCTTTTCCCTATCGCAGCTGGCGGGGCCCACAGTGGCAACAATTTTAGTACGCATAGAAACTTCCTTTCCTTAAAAGAACAGATAACGGGCCCTTGCTCGGGGAAAGGAAAAACCCGCGCCCTCCCCGTCCGCCCGACGTTGTCAGGCAGTCTGCCCTTTTTTCCGGAAAAAGTCGAGAGCCGCAAAACGTGGGGGCCTCGCCCTGCCGGAAAAAATTTCCGGAGCATCCCTTCTTCGCTGAGCGCGCTCCCACGGGCCGGAACAGGATGCCCGGTCCTCTCCGATTCTCATGCGCATCATCCCTTCCGCTTTCTTTCGGCCTTGACACTTTTTCCTTTCTGGGCAAAAAGTGGGAAAAAGTGGCAGAAAGTGGAAACAGCGATGGTTTTCAGAGGCAGATACTCCAGAAGTCTCGACCCGAAAGGCCGTTTGATGCTTCCGCCGGAATTCCGCGATGCCATGTCCTCCATGGGAAAAGGCGGTGCGGCAGACTCCGGCGGCTCTTCTTCTGCCGGCACCTTCGTGCTCACCACTTACGACGGCTGCCTCGTGGCGTTTTCCTGGAGCGACTGGGTCGAACTTGAAGAAAAGTTCATGCGCATTCCCAATCCGTCACCGAAGGTACGCGCCTTCCGCCGCCTCGTCATAGGCGGTGCGGAAACGCATACGCCCGACTCCCACGGCCGCATTCTGCTTTCCCCCGACCACCGCGCCTACGCCGGACTGGAGAGGGAAGCCACCGTGCTCGGTCTTGTGGACCGCTTTGAAATCTGGAATCCCGCCACGCTGCGCGCCTCCATGTCTTCCGAAAATCTTGAGGGAGTCACGGAGGAACTGGCCGCAAGCGGCATCGACTTTTCCCTCTAGCCCCCGTCCGTCATGCCCCATCGTCCTTCTTCCTCCCCCGTCACCGCAGAAAACGCCCGCCACGTGTCCGTGCTTCTTCCGGAAGTGCTGGACGCTCTCGCTCCGCGTCCGGAAGGCCGCTACCTCGACGGCACGCTCGGTCTGGCCGGTCATTCCGCGGCCCTCATGGAACGCGCGGAAGGAAAGGCCCTTCTCTGCGGGCTGGACAGGGACCCGCAGGCGCTTGAGCGCGCCGCCGCACGTCTCGCCCCCTACGGCGAGCGCTGCCGCCTCTTTTCCCTTGAATACGCCTCCTTTGCCGACGCGCTGGACGCCCTCGGCTGGGACACCGTGGACGGCGCCCTGCTCGACATCGGCGTGTCCTCCCTGCAGCTCGACGTGGCCGACCGCGGCTTTTCCCTGCACGGGGACGCCCCGCTCGACATGCGCATGGACATGGGCAGCCTCTCCGCCGCCGGGCGCGAGCCCTGGACCCAGTCGGCCCGCACCGTGGTGAACATGGCGGACGTGAACACGCTGCGCCGCATCATCGAAACCTACGGGGAAGACCCGCAGGCCCCGCGCATAGCCCGCGCCATCGTGGAGGCGCGTCAGAAGGCCCCCATCGAAACCACGGGCCAGCTGGCCGACATCGTATGGCACGCCTACCCCGCCAAGTGGAGGGAAACCGCGCGCAACCATCCGGCCACGCGCACCTTTCAGGCCATACGCATGGTGGTGAACGACGAGCTCGGACAGCTTGAACGTTTTCTCGACGCCATTCTCCCCCGCCTTTCCGTGGGCGGAAGACTGGCCATCATCACCTTCCATTCTCTGGAAGACCGCATCGTGAAGCAGCGTTTCCGGCAGTGGAGCACGGACTGCCTGTGTCCGCCGCATCTGCCGCGCTGCGTCTGCAACCATCATGCGGAAGTCTCGCTCCTCACAAGGAAACCCATCGTCCCGGGAAGGGACGAACTTCTGATAAACCCGAGAGCCGGCAGCGCAAAACTTCGCGTTGTGGAAAAACTGCCGCCGGCCGGCAAGGAGCTGTCATGAACTCACACACTGCAACACTTGGTTCCGGGGGCTGGTTCCTCATGCTCATCGTCTCCATCCTGTTCAGCCTCATCATGGGCGTGGCCCTCACGTGGCTGAGCATAGACAGAAGCGACACAGCCTACACCATCCAGAAGATGCAGCGGCAGACCGATTCCGCAAGAGCCCACGTGGCCAAGCTGGAAGTGGAACGCGACAGCCTCCTTTCTCCCTACGTTCTCGGCAAGACCGCCGAACAGCTCGGCATGAGCATGGCCGACCCCGGTCAGATACGCCGTCTCAAATCCTCAAGGAACCAGTAATTCATGCGCCCGAACAGTTCTTCCTCGCCGTCCCGCATGCCGGGACGGCGGCGCGCCAATCGCCGCATCGCCGCAACTCAGCCCTCTGCCTCCCAAGGCAAAGGGCTGTTCTCGCGCATACGCGCGCGCTGGAACTGGCTCATCGGGCAACGTTTTCATTACGCGGCGGTGCTTTTCGTGGTCTGCTGGATTCTTCTTTGGATGCGTGCCTTCGAAGTGCAGGTGCTGCTCGGCCCCGTGTACAGCGACATGGCCGAAAGACAGCACACCTACACCGAAGTCATCGAGGGCGCGCGCGGCAGCATTCTCGACAGGAACGGCAGGGTCCTGGCCCGCAGCGTGCCCTGCCAGTCGGTCTATGCCAATCCCCGCGTCATGGAAGACATAAACGACGCGGCGAAGCGCCTCGCCCCTCTGCTGAACAAGAGCGAAGCCGAACTGGCCGCCGTGTTCCGCAAGAACAGGGCCTTCATCTGGCTGGAGCGCAAGGTCGACGACGCCACGGCCACCGCCATTCAGAAGGAAGGCATTCAGGGCATAGGCCTTTCGAGAGAATTCGAAAGGGTCTATCCCTACCGTCATCTCGCCGGACAGCTCCTCGGCTTCGTGGGCGTGGACAGCCACGGCCTTGAAGGCGTGGAACTCGCCTACGACGAGAGACTCCGCGGCACCAGCGTGAAAAGCCGCGTGTCCAGAAACGCCGCGGAACAGATACTGAACGAACAGGAAGACGCCTCCGAACAGCGCGGCGAGGACATCACCCTCACCATCGACGTGCAGGTGCAGTTCATCGCCGAGGACGTGCTCGCCGACGCCGTGCGCTCCTCCGGCGCGCGCTGGGGCGGCGTGCTGGTTTCCGAAGTGGAGACCGGCGAAATCCTCGCCTGGGCGCAGTACCCCTTCTTCAACCCCAACAACTACCGCGAGGCGAGCTCCACCATCTACCGCAACCGCCTTGCCGGCGACGGTCTCGAACCCGGCTCCACCTTCAAGCCGCTGGTCATGGCCGCCGCGCTGGAAGAAAAGCTCGTCACTCCCGAAACCAAAATTTTCTGCGAAAACGGCGTGTGGCGCACCCGCTACGCCCCCATCCGCGACGACACCCATGCCTACGGCGAACTCACGGCCACGGAAATCATCTCCCGCTCCAGCAACATCGGCATGGCCAAGATTGGCCTCATGCTCGGCGCGCAGAAATTCCACTCCTATCTCGACAGGCTGGGCTTCGGGCAGCGCACCGGCATAGGCATCCACGAAAGCCGGGGCATCCTGCGCGCGCCCAGAGACTGGAGCGAGCTCGACCTCATGTCCACCTCCTTCGGCCAGAGCCTTTCCGTCACCGGCATTCAGATGCTTCAGGCCTACACCATTCTGGCCGACGGCGGCGAATTCAGGCCGCTCAGCCTCGTCATGGACGAACCGGGCAAAAGCAGCGGCGCCGCGGCCGGGCAGCGCATCTTCTCCAAAAAGACCACGCGCACCGTGCTGAAGATGATGGAAGAGACCGTGGACGGCAACGGCACGGGCAGCCGCGCGCGCATTCCCGGCGTCCGCGTGGCCGGCAAGACCGGTACGGCCCAGAAGGCCGACAAGTCCGGCAAGGGCTACAGTCACAAGCGTCTGGCCTCCTTCGGCGGCATCGTGCCCGCCAACGACCCGCGCTTCGTCATCTACGTCATGCTCGACGAGCCCACCACCACCGGTTACGGCGGCGCCATCGCCGCGCCCGTGTTCCAGAAGGTGGCCTCGCGCACGCTGGCCTACAGCGGCTACCTGCCCGACGTGACCTTCAGCATGGCCGAGCAGGCCAGGGAAAAGGCCCTCACGCCCGCGCAGCTTGCGCAGAAGAAGAAGGACGCCATCTACCTCGCCAACCTTGCCAAGTACCGCGCCGAAAAGGCGAAGAAGGAGCGCGAACGCGCCCAGAAGCTGGCCGGCAAGACGCTGGCCGACACCACCCTCATGCCGAACCTGCAGGGACTCACCCTGCGCAGAACCATAGAAATCTGCGTCGCGCGCGGCATCATTCCCACCATGGAAGGGAGCGGCACCTTCGTTCTGAAGCAGAGCCCCGCTCCGGGCACGCGCCTTACCGACGACAGCACCTGTACCGTCTGGCTCACCGACACCCCGCCCTCTTCTCAAACGCAACCGCCCGCTGCAAAGGAGTAACCATGCGCATCACCTCCGCAAAGCTCTGTGAAGAGCTCCGCCAGGGGCTCCGCAACATCTGTACCGATTCCCGCAAGGTATGCGAGGGCGACGTGTTCGTGGCCCTGCCGCCCGCCGTTCCCGGCGAGCGCAGCAAAACCGCAAGCCACATCCGCATGGCGCTGGACAAGGGCGCCTTCGCCGTGGTCGCCCCCGCGCGCACCGTGGAGAGGATGAACGTCAATCCCCGCACCGACAAGGAGCACGCCTGGCTCACCGTCGACGACACGCGGGCCGAACTCGGCACGCTGGCCGCCGCGCGCTTCGGCACGGAGCAGCTGGACATGCCCGTCATCGCCGTCACCGGCACCAACGGCAAGACCACCTGCGCCTACCTGCTCGAACACCTGTACCGCGCCCACGACATTCCCGTGGGCGTCATGGGCACCATAAGCTACCGCTGGCCCGGGCACAGCGAACCTGCGCCCCTCACCACGCCGGACTGCCTCACCCTGCACCGCTCCCTCGCCGCCATGCACGCGGCCGGAGCGAAGGCCGCCATCATGGAAGTGTCCTCCCACTCCATCGACCAGAAGCGCATCGCGGGCATACGCTTCAGCGCCGCGGCCTTCACCAACCTCACGCAGGACCACCTCGACTACCACAAGACCATTGAAAACTACTTCGCCGCCAAGCGCGCTCTTTTTGCCGACGCTCCGCTGAAGAACAAGGCCATGGTCATCAACAACGACGACCCCTACGGCCACCGCCTTCTGGAAGAATTCCCGCAGGCGCTCGGCACGGGCATGCACACGCCTCTCGCGGGCCGTCCCTTCCTTCTCACCGACGTGCAGCGCGCCGACACCGAAGGCCTTTCCCTGCACTTCTACTGGCAGAAGAGCCGCGACGAGCGCCTGGACTGGACGATGAACAGCCCCCTCGTGGGCCTGCACAACGCCAGCAACCTTTCCACCGTGTGCGGCATCGCCCTGTCCCTCGGCTTTTCCGTGGAGGACCTCGCCTGCCTTGAAGGCTTCATGGGCGTGCCCGGCAGGCTCGAACGCATTCCCACGCCCTCCGACCCCTGGCGGCCCGGCGCGGGCACCGGCATCTTCGTGGACTACGCCCACACGCCCGACGCCCTGGCCAACGTGCTTTCCACCCTTCGCCACGCCCGCTTCTCCCGCATCGTCACGGTGTTCGGCTGCGGCGGCGACAGGGACCGCACCAAGCGTCCGCTCATGGGCAAGGTGGTGGCGGAACTTTCCGACATCGCCGTGGTCACCTCCGACAACCCGCGCACCGAAGACCCCGAGCTCATCATCGACGACGTCATGCCCGGCCTCGAAGGCGCGAAGGAAGTGCACCGCGAAAGCGACCGCCGCAAGGCGCTGGAGCTTGCCGTAAGCCTGCTCAAGCCCGGCGACGCCCTGCTCGTGGCGGGCAAGGGGCATGAGGACTACCAGATTATCGGCACCACGAAGCACCATTTCAGCGACCAGGAAATTCTCAAGGAGCTCATCTCGTGCTGATGACGCTGAAGGCGGCCGCAGAGGCCGCACACGCAACGCTGCTCCACCCCGCGGACGTCACCGTGCACGGCGCCTGTTCCGACAACCGCGAGGTGAAGCCCGGGGACATTTTCGTGGCCATAAAGGGCGAGCGCGCGGACGGACACGATTTTGCCGCCTCCGCCGTGAAGGCCGGCGCCGTCGCCGTGCTTGCCGAGCGCGACCCCTTCGACGGCGAGCCCGCGGCGCCCGTGCTTGTTGCCGATTCCAGCGTGGCCGCCCTCGGGCGCATGGCCCACGCCTGGCGCGAAGCCTTCGAAGGACGCGTGGTCGGCATCACCGGCACGGCCGGAAAGACCACCACCAAGGAGCTTCTCGCCCACATCCTTTCGCAGCACGGCAAGACGGCGAAGAACCGCATGAACCTCAACTCCCAGATAGGCATGCCCATCTCCATGATGGCCGCCGACGGCGACGAGGCCTTCTGGGTCATGGAGGCGGGCATAAGCCACCCGAACGACATGGACGAGCTCGGCCCCGTCCTGGAGCCGGACCTTGCCGTCATCCTCAACGTGGGCGCAGGCCACAGCCTGGGCCTCGGGGACAAGGGCACGGCGTACTACAAGTCGCGCCTGCTCGCCCACATAAGAAAGGGCGGCGCGGCGCTCGTGAGCGCGGACTACGACGACCTTGTGCGCGAAGCCCTCGCCGTGAGACCCGGCGCCGCATTCTTCTCCGCGCAGGGAAAGGACGTGCCCTACCGGGGCAGCTACCGCGGGCTTGACGAAAACGGCCGGGGGAACTACCGTCTCTGGCTCGACGGTGAGGAACTCGACGTCTCCTGCGCCCTGTCCGGCGCGTATGCCGCGGAAAACATCGTCGCGGCCGCGGCCGCGGCCCGTCTGCTTGGCCTCAGCCCCGGGGAAATCCGCGCGGGCGTGGAAAGCGCCGCCTTCCCGGCCCAGCGCTTCGCCAGAGTCGAGGCGGGAGGCTGGACGCTCATCGACGACACCTACAACGCCAATCCCCTTTCCGCCGCCCGCATGCTCGAGGCGGCCTCCGAGCTCGCCCGGGGCCGATGCTTCGCGTGCGTCATGGGCGCCATGGGAGAACTCGGCGACGTGGCCGCCAAGGAACACAGAGCCCTCGGCCGCGCGCTTGCCGCCTCGGGCTGCGAGGCCGTGTTCTGGGTGGGCGACTACGCCGGGGAAGTGCGCGAAGCCCTCGCAGAAGCGCACTATGCGGGCTTCTTTGCCGAAACGCCCCGGCCGGAGGACTTCTCCGCCGCCCTGAAGGACTGGGAAAAGGGGCGCGAAGACAAGGGCGTCGTGCTCTTCAAGGGCTCGCGCGTCAATCGTATGGAACGGTTCGTCAATCTCTTCATGGAACAGAAAAACCATGCTCTATAACCTTCTCGTCCCCTTCAGTCAGGATGTCTCGCTGCTGAACGTGTTCCGCTACATCACGTTCCGCTCCGCGGGCGCGCTCATCTGCGCGCTGCTCTTCACCATTCTCACCGGCCCGTGGTTTTTGAAGAAGCTCACGGCCCTCAAGGTGGGGCAGCCCATCCTCTCCTACGTGCCCGAACATCAGTCCAAGGCGGGCACGCCCACCATGGGGGGACTGCTCATCATGGCCGGAGCCATCAGCGCCACGCTTTTGTGGGCCGACCTTTCCAACGTCTACATCTGGCTGACCATGCTGGTCTTCGTGGGCTTCGGCGTGGTGGGCTTCGTGGACGACTACGCCAAAATCCGCCATCACGAAAACAAGGGCCTCTCGCCCCGGGCCAAGATGCTCGGGCTCATCGCCGTGTCCGCCGTGGCCATCAGCCTGCTGCTTATGGAACCGGCCTACTCCAGCAAGCTGTCCGTGCCCTTCTTCAAGCAGTTCATGCC
>CALUPQ010000074.1 GCA_944322695.1 uncultured Mailhella sp.
AAAAGGATTTCCTCATGATTAGGATAGGTATCAACGGTTTCGGGCGTATCGGCAGCTATTTGCTCCGTGTCATGCACCTTTTCCCGCAGTGCGAAGTCGTGGTCATCAACGGCCATCGCGCCAGCAATGAGGAAATGGCGTATCTTCTTAAATACGACTCCGTGCACGGCCGCTTCCCCGGCAAGGTGGAAGCCACGGAAAACGGTCTGAGCATCGACGGACGTGAAATTGTCATCACCCGCTGCGACAAGGGCGAATGGAAGTGGGCCGACTACGGCGTGGACATCGTGGTGGAAACCTCCGGCACGCTGAAGAAGCGCGACCTTCTGGCCCTTCACCTGGCCTGCGGTGCGAAGAAGGTCATCATCTCCGCCCCCTGCAACGATGCCGACGCCACCATCGTCATGGGCGTGAACCAGGATATCTACGACCCGGCGAAACACGACGTCATTTCCGCCGCCTCCTGCACTACGAACTGCCTTGCTCCTGCCGTGAAGGTGCTGCACAACGAGTTCGGCATCCTGCACGGCCTCATGACCACCATCCATTCCTACACCATGAGCCAGCGCCTCCTGGACGGCACGCAGAAGGACTTGCGTCGCGGTCGTGCGGCGGGGCTTTCCATCATTCCCACCACCACCGGCGCCGCTGCGGCCGTCGGGCTGGTCATTCCCGAACTCAAGGGCCTGCTCAACGGCGGCGCTCTGCGCGTGCCCACGCCAGATGTCTCCCTTGTGGACTTCACCTGCGAGCTCAAGACCGAAGTCACCGCGCAGGAAGTGAACGCGGCCCTCAAGTACGCCTCCGAAACCTGGCTTTACGAAGCCCTCGGCTACTGCGACGAACCGCTGGTTTCCATCGACTACGTGGGAGACACCCACGGCGGTACCGTGGACGCCTCCTTCACCACCGTCATGAACAAGACCATGCTCAAGGTCGTGGTCTGGTATGACAACGAATCCGGCTTCACCCATCAGCTCGGCCGCCTGATTCGCCTTGTCGCTTCTCATCTGGAAGCGTAGCGGACGCGCATCGTACGGTATTAGAACGGAATCGGGGAGAGACCCCGGAAACATGACCAAGAGGCTTTTATGAGCATGGATACGACGAACGAAACAGGCTCCCGTTTCATCATGACCGGTGCGGACATCGTCCGCATGGGCGAATCCGCTGAAATGCTGGTGGGCGGCAAGAACTACAACACCGCGCTCATCAGCCGCGTGGAAGGCATCCGCACGCCTCAGTTCCGCGCCATCCCCGCCACGGCCTTTCATGTGGTGCTCGATGAAAGCCGCGTGAACGCCTCCCTCATCTACGACGTGGTGGACACCGCCATGGCCGGGGTGGACTGGACTTCTCCCGCCGTGGCTTCCGACCACAGCTTCTCCGGCTCCTTCGTGCGCCGCGCCGCCGCCGAGATTCGTGAACGCAGCGCCGGCAAGAGCGCAAGCACCTGCCTGCGTGACTTCATCAATCAGGTGGTGCACGGCTTTGCCGAATCCCGCGAGAACATCGACCAGCTGCGCCGCCGCTCCATGCTGGTGCAGGCCGCCATTCTGTCCATTTCCCTGCCCGCCGAAGTCGATGAGGCCGTGCGCCGCGCCTACCGCGACATGTGCGAAGAGGCCGGGGAAGGCGAGTTCCCCGTGGCCGTGCGTTCTTCCGCCGCGGGTGAAGACTCCCGCAAGAAGGCCTTTGCCGGCCTTCAGGACACCTTCCTGAACATCACCGGCGAGGACGCCGTGGCCGAAGCCTATCTCTGGGACTGCGCCTCCGCCTACAACCTGCGCTCCATGACCTATCGTCGCGAGGCCATTCTCGACGCCGTGGCCCATGCCGAAAAGGAAGGCGACCCGTCCATCGCGGAAACGGCCCGCAAGGAATGGGCCATCGAGAACACCGCCCTTTCCGTGTGCATCATGCGCATGATTCGTCCCGTGGTGGCAGGTACCGCCTTCTCGGCCGATACCGCCACGGGCTGCCGCGGCACCACCCGCAACGACCTTGTCAGCATCGACTCCAGCTACGGACTCGGCGAATCCATCGTGGGCGGCATGGTGACGCCCGACAAGTTCTACGTCTTCCAGCGTGACGACGGCACCGACGTGGTGCTGCGCTTCATGGGCCGCAAGACCGTGCGCATGGTCTATAACGAAGGCGACGACGGCACGCACATCGAAACCGTGCCTGCGGAAGAAGTGAACAAGTGGGCCCTCGGCGACAATCAGCCCATCGAAGTGGCGCAGGGCGTGCGCGCCATCAGCCGTGCCTACGGCGGCATCATCATGGACACCGAGTTCTGCATCGACGACAAGCAGCGCCTCTGGTTCGTGCAGGCCCGTCCCGAAACCCGCTGGAACGCCGAACTCGACGAACATCCTCTCACCATTTTCATGCGCCGCAAGGAAGTGCTGCCCGAAGCCGCTGCCAAGGGCGAAGTGCTTCTTTCCGGCAACGGCGCCTCCCGGGGCGCCGGTCAGGGCACGGTGCGCTTCCTGCGCTCGGCTCTGGAACTGAACCGCATCCATCCCGGCGACATTCTCGCCGCTGAACGTACCGACCCCGACATGGTGCCCGGCATGCGCGTGGCCTCCGCCATCATCGCCAACGTGGGCGGCGACACCAGCCACGCGGCCATCAGCTCCCGCGAACTCGGCATTGCCGCCGTCATCGGCGTGCAGAATCCTCTGGCCATGCGCGCCATGGACGGCATGCCCGTCACCGTGGACGGCACGCGCGGCCTCGTGTACCGCGGTCTTCTGCCTCTGTGCGAAGTGGGCGGCGAGCTGGACCTTGCCAAGCTGCCCAGAACCCGCACCCGCGTGGGCATCGTTCTTGCCGACGTGAACCAGGCCCTGTTCCTCTCCCGTCTGCGCAACGTGCCCGACTTCGAAGTGGGCCTGCTGCGCGCCGAATTCATGCTGGGCAACATCGGCGCTCACCCCGCCGCACTCGAAGCCTATGACAACGGCACGCTGGAAGGCTTTGTGGAGCGCCGCCTCGCCGAACTGGAAGAGCAGGTGAGCCGCCGCGTTGCCGAGCAGATTGCCGTGGGTCAGGTGCATGCTCCCTTTGCCGAAGTGCAGCTCAAGCCCTATGTGGTGCAGCTCATGGACATGGCTTCCCTGTATGCCAACACCTCCAGCGTGTCGCGCGCCGAAGCGCTCATGGCCGAATACATGCAGCGCGCGGAAGCCAATCAGGAACTTCTCCAGACTTCCGACGATTTGCGCACGCACATCCGCATCGTCATGGGCGCGGACGAGCCTGGCTCCACCGTGACCGAGGAAGACGTGAAGGCCACCATGGCCGCGGCTTCCAAGAAGCCTCTGGTGCAGGAAGTGCTCATGCGCATAGGCGCCATCCGCCGCAGCGTGGCCGCCCGTACGCGCCTCGGCAAGGAAATCGAGGAAATCCGCAGCATTCCCGAAAAGATTGAGCAGCTCATCGTCACCAACGGCCACGTGAGCGGCCGCGACCACTACATCCGTACCCTGGGTCGCAACCTTGCCCTGTTTGCCATGGCCTTCTACGGCAAGGACATCGTCTATCGCACCACGGACTTCAAGAGCAACGAATACCGCAACCTGCTCGGCGGCTGCCTGTTCGAGCACGACGAAGACAACCCCATGCTCGGCTACCGCGGCGTTTCCCGCGATATTCACGACTGGGAAATCGAAGCCTTCAAGCGTGCCCGCACGCTGTACGGCGGCACCAACCTCATGCTCATGCTGCCCTTCGTGCGCACGCTGGAACAGGCCCGCTCCATGCGCTCCTATCTGGCCGACGTGCACGGCCTGCGCAGCGGCGAGGACGGCCTCAAGATTCTGCTCATGTCGGAACTGCCTTCCAACGCCATTCTGGCCCGTCAGTTCATCAGCGAGTTCGACGGATTCTCCATCGGCTCCAACGACATGACGCAGATGGTGCTCGCCACCGACCGTGACAACGCGGAACTGACGCACATCTACGACGAAGAGGACCCGGCCGTCATCTGGGCCATCCTGACCACCATCTTCACCGGTCAGAAGTTCTGCAAGAAGGTGGGCTTCTGCGGACAGGGCGTGGCCAACAGCACCATCCTCCGCGGCATGGTGGCCATTGCGGGCATCGTGTCCGCCTCCGTCGTGCCCGACACCTACATGCGCACCAAGGCCGACTTTGCGGCCGTGGAAGCGGAAAACATCCCGAGCTCCGGCCTCGGCCAGTGGCTCGGAAAGCAGCACGCCGCCAAGCTGCGCGTCCTTCTGGAAAAGCACGGCTACACCGAAGCCGCGAAGCTGACGGACCCCGCCGCCATCCGTGCCTGGTATGACGAGGAAGTGGGTCGCCTGCACAAGGAACTTTCCGCCTGC
The DNA here is from genome assembly GCA_944322695.1 of uncultured Mailhella sp. Lineage (GTDB taxonomy): Bacteria > Desulfobacterota > Desulfovibrionia > Desulfovibrionales > Desulfovibrionaceae > Mailhella. The sequence continues at coordinate 4,356 of CALUPQ010000074.1, forward strand.
TTCAGCACGCCTTTCGAGCACGATGCCCGTCATAAGCTGGCCGATTTCCGCCGTACCTTCCACAAGCCCGTGACCTACGCGGCCTGGGACTGGGACGCCACGGTGTTCGACGCCCTCCAGCAGGCCGGTTTCGCCAGCTGGGAAGAGCAGGCCGAGGCCCTCAGGGTGCAGCGCGAAAAGTTCGCTCAGGATTAGTTGAACCTGTCCGGGGCGGCCTCGGAGTCGCCCCGGCGCCGGAGCAGGCACGTCGGCATTTGGCCGGAGACTGCTCCTTCAGGGCGGGATTCCGGCGTTTCTCCCGCCTTCTCAGACGGCCGGTCCTTCACCCCCGGAGGACCGGCTTTCTGTTTTGCATGGAATCCGGGGAAGAGAGGTGCCGGGCATTTTCAGGGTGAAGAAAGAGGTCGGCAGAACATGACCGACGGAATGTTGCGGAAGCGTTCCCGCGCAGGGGCGGAAAGCCGAATGCCGCTCCCAGAGCGAGAGACTCCATCACAAGCGTTTCCGTGCAGGGACTGAAGCCGGGGGACGGCAAGGAAAGGACGAAAGCGGAGAGAGTTTTCGTCTTTTGCTTTTTAACGCCTCCATCACTAGATGGCGATTGCCATTTTTAGGGAAAAGGCGTGTTGCCCGTCGCCCTGTGAAGAAAAAGGGGACGGCTCGGATTTCGGAGGGCGAATCGCCTGACGGAAAAAGGTGGAGGGAGAAAGACCAGAGAGCGTGTGAGCAGCGCCCTATTAATATGGAAAAGCCGCCGGTACGGCGTACCGGCGGCTTTCATGCAGGTGGATAAGGGGGATTACTTTGCGGCGTTCACGGCATCGAAGTCTTCCAGCATCTTGTCATTGGGCTTTTCCGTCAGAAGGCTTACCACGATGATGGCGGCGCAGCCCACGAGGAAGGCGGGCAGAAGTTCGTAGATGCCCCATACGCCGCCCATGGGTTTGACGAGGTACTTCCATACGAAGACCATGATGCCGCCCGCGGCCATGCCGGAGAGCGCGCCCCAGCGGTTGCAGCGCCGCCAGAACAGGGCGAACAGCATGACGGGGCCGAAGGAGGCGCCGAAGCCGGCCCAGGCGAAGGACACAATCTGGAAGATGGAGCTTTCCGGGTCGCAGGCGATGACGGTGCCGACGATGGAGATGAGCAGCACGGTGCCTCTGGCCGAGAGCATGGTGGAGCGGTCGGTCATCTGGATATGGAACACGCCCTTGAGCAGGTTTTCCGACACGCTGGAGGCCGCAGCCAGAAGCTGGCCGGATGCGGTGGACATGGTGCTGGCCAGAATGCCCGCAAGCACGAGACCGGCCATGAACGCGGGAATGACGCCGAAGCTGCTGAGCAGGCCGCTTATCTTGATGATGATGGTTTCGGCGTCGGAACCGGTCTGATAGGCGGGCAGGGCGCCGGCCTGAATCATGGCGTAGCCGATGATGCCGATGAAGATGGCGCAACCCATGGCGATGACTACCCAGGTGGAGCCGATGCGGCGGGAAATGGCGATTTCGTTTTCATGACGGATGGCCATGAAGCGCAGCAGGATGTGGGGCATGCCGAAGTAGCCGAGGCCCCAGGCCAGCGTGGAGAAGATGGTGAGCGTGCCGTATTCCGACATCTCACGGGTGACGACGTTGGTGGCGTGCGAAAGGCTGATGTAGCCGTCGAAGCTGGCGGCGGCCTTCACGGCGTCCCAGCCACCGGCCATGTGTATGCCGAAGGCCACGATGATGAACAGCGCCAGCGTCATGATGATGGACTGCACGAGGTCGGTCATGGAAGCGGCGAGGAAGCCGCCGAGGATGGTATAGCCGGCGATGACCACGGTGCCGATGAGCATGCCGGTCACATAGTCGAGACCGCAGAGGGTGGAGAAGAGCTTGCCGCAGGAGGCGAAACCGGCGGCGGTGTAGGGAATGAAGAAGATGACGATGATGAGTGCCGAGATGCCTACGAGCAGGCTGCTCGTATCCTGAAAGCGGCGGGCGAAGAAGTCGGGAATGGTGATGGCGTGGATTTTTTCACTGTACACGCGCAGGCGCTTGGCCACGATGAGCCAGTTCAGGTAGGTGCCGATGGCAAGGCCGATGGCGGTCCAGCCCGGTTCGGCGATGCCGGTGAAGAGGGCGAGCCCCGGCAGTCCCATGAGCAGCCAGGAGGACATGTCGGAGGCTTCCGCGCTCATGGCGGTGACGATGGGACCCATCCGGCGGCCGCCCAGATAGTATTCATGGGCGTTGTTGTTGCGCTTGGCGCACAGAAGGCCGATGTAGAGCATGAGAACAAGATAGATGCCGATGGCTATATAGACGAAATACTGATAATCGCTCACGGTAGTGTCTCGAAAGGGAAGAGGAGAGTGTTCGGCGAAAGGCCGGAGAGCCCCGGAGAACATCGGGGAGACAGAAACGAACGACGCCCGCAGGGCAGACCTGTGGCCGCACGGGGGCGCTTCAGCGCGCGGGACTCCATGGCGGGATCAGACCGTCACCGGCTGACTTCTGGGCGTAACAGGTTTTCATGGCTCGTCTCTGAATAAAAGTTGAAGGCGAATGTCTTGCACGAACCATACGTCTTTTTCTGGAAAAATAAAATCAAAAAGTTCCCCCTTTGTAAAAAAGGGGGAAGGTTTTCCAGATTGGACAGGGCGGAAAAGAGAAAAAGATATTATTTTTATGAATGATGTCGGTAGGTTGTTATATGTTTACAGGAGAGTTTGGAAATGACGGAATTGTCATGCATGAGGCGTCACCGTGCGCTCAATGCTGGCGAAGGCGTTGTGCCCGTGTATGGACTCCTCGCTTTCCACTTCCACGGAAAACCACGTCACGTGGGTGTGGCTTTCCAGTCTGGTCGCCACGTTGCGCACCACGTCTTCCACGAACAGAGCGTTGTCGTACGCCTGTTCGGTGACGAATTTTTCATCCGGCCTTTTGAGCAGCGTGTAGATGGGGGCGGAACCGGATTCTTCGGCTATGTCGATGAAGCCTTCCAGCCATTCGAAGCGGCTCATGCGCAGGGCCATGCGCACCGCGGCGCGCTGGCCGTGGGCTCCGGCCCGGCTGATGGCCTTGGAGCAGGGACATACGGTGGTCACGGGCACTTCCAGCTCCAGCAGAAAGCGCGGACCTTCCTGCCCCTGTTCCAGTTCGCCGGTAAGGCGGCACTGGTACTGCACGGGAGCGCAGCGTTCCGACACCGGAGCCTTGCGCGTGCGGAAATAGGGGAAGGAGAAGCGGGCGTAGGCGCGGCGGGCGTTCAGACGTTCGAGCACGTCGGAAAGCAGGCGCTTCATGGAGGCGTAGTCCAGCTCTTCCGCGCTGGCCTCGCGCCAGTTTTCCAGCGCCTCGACGAAACGGCTCATATGCGTTCCCTTGAAGGCGGCCGGAAGGTCGACTCCCATGTCGACGCTGGCCACGGTGTGCTGGCGGCCCTTGTCGCGGTCCTTCACCACGAGGGGCAGCTTCACATGTTTCACGCCCACGCGGTCGATGTCGAGCGCCACGCTGGAAGGACTGCTCTGTACGTCCTGCAGTGAAGAGCAGGTCCTGGAAATCGTGCTCATGAGAGCTCCTTATTCATGGTCATGGTCGTGGAAAACGTGTCGCTCGGGAGCGGCCTCTATGGCGGTCAGCGAGCAGGAACTCTGCAGAACGCCGCGGGAGGAGCGGAGCCTGTCGGCAAGTTCCGTCACGGCCGCGGCAGGACCGCGCAGCGCCATGGTTTCCAGACAGTGATGTTCGTCCAGATGCACGTGCATGGTGGCGAGCACCATGTCGTGCGCTTCATGCTGAAGGGAGGTGAGGCGGCCCGGCAAGTCGTTGTCGTGATGGTCGTACACCAGCGTCAGCACTCCGGCCACCGGAGCTTCGGGGTCGGATACGATTTCTTCCGAAAGTTCCCGCCGGATGCAGTGGCGCAGTGCCTCGGAGCGGTTGGCAAAGCCCTTGCGCTCACTGTGACGGTCAAAGGCCGTAAGCAGGTCGCGCTCCAGCGATACCCCAAAACGTACCAGTTCGCTCATGTTTTCTCCCTGTTGAAACAGCTTTCTGCAGCGTACACCAGCAGGGCGCGGGCCTCAAGCGTTTAGGTTCCGCCCTGTCAGCGCGGCCGCCATGACCTCCATGTGTCTGTCCGTGGTGCCGCAGCAGCCGCCGAAAAGGCGCAGGCCGAACCGTTCCTTCAGTGTCTTCATGTCTTGTGCCAGTTCTTCCGGCGTGCTCTGGCGTATGCTTTCCGAATGCTCCAGGGCATGGAAAGGCAGGTTTGCCGCGTTGGCCTGTATGCCCAGAAAACGGGTACGCACGCTTTCGGTGCGGTTCATGGGAAGGGAGAGGGCCTTTATGACCACGGCCGGATGCACGCAGCCCGCCATGAAGCACAGCGGCCGGCGAGACACTTCGGCATCGATGATGTCCACGGCCTCGTACAGAGGCGTGCCGTCCACAAGGCGGCCGTCAGCCCGAAGCGTGAAGCTCATGAAAAATGGCAGGCCGCTTTGAGCCATGGCGCGGGCCATGCCGAGGGATTCGGGCAGTGCGGGCATGAGGGCCGCATAGAGAAAATCCGCTCCGGCCCGGGCAAAGAGCGTTGCTTCCCACAGGTGAAACGTGGCGGAGTCTTCCGCGGAAAGGCAGCCTTCCGCGGTGTAGGCATCGCCGCGGCAGCCGAGCAGCGCTCCGGCGAACATGGGGACGCCCCGCCTGTCGGCATCGTCCCGCACAGCTCTGAGCATGGCCATGTTCTCGTCCGCAAGAGTGCAGGCTCCGTCCGTATCGACATAGCCCGCCTGCTTCGCCCGGGCCCTGTCGAAGCGCCTGGTGGGCGTGGTGGCGAGAAAGGGCATGCCGTATCTTTCCGCCACGGCCAGGTATTGCCGCCACAGCAGACCGAGGGCACCGCAGGCGTCAGGACGGCGCACAAGGCCCGTCATGCCGGCAGGGCCTTCCGTCGGCAGATGGAACTCCTGCTTCAGCCTCTCGCTGAGCGCGCCTTCCATGAGCAGCAGCGGGTGGTTTTTCCAGCACTCTTTCAGCGCGTTTCCCCGGGAGAGGAGCGTCGTGCCTGTTGTTTCATGGGGGCGTGTCATGCCGTTTTTCCCGCTTTCGCTATTTCTCTGTCCATGAACTGTATGAGCAGCAGGGACAGGACGGTGAGGCCCATGCCGCAGTAGAAGGGCAGCTCGTAGCCGAACGTCGTCCACAGCCAGCCTCCGAGGGGCGGAATGGTGACGGCGGCGATGTGGTTGATGGTCTGGGCAAGGCCCATGCTCGGGGCCACGTCGGCGGGGTCGGCAATCTTCTGGAAGAAGGTGCGCACGGCGATGGCGAAGTTGAAGGTCAGGCTGTCGAGCACGTACATGGCTCCGGCAAGGTAGGCGCTGTCCGTCCAGGCGTAGCCGAGAAAGATGAAGAAGGCCGAAGTATATTCGATGGTGAGCAGCCTGCGCTCGCCTATGCGGTTGATGATGCGGCCTATGAGCGGATTGAAGAACCAGTTCACCGCATAGTTCACCATGTAGAGCACGGCCACGGCCCGCACGGAGAAATTGAATTTTTCCACCAGAAGAAACAGGGAGAACACGGTGAAAATCTGCCTGCGGCCGCCCATGAGCAGCGTGAGGGCGTAGAAAAGCCAGTATTTTCCGGAAAAGACCATGCCCTTTTTCTGCGGCGTGACTTTGGGACTTGTGGGGTCGAAGAAGAGGCAGGATATGCCGAGCCCCACGACCACGGCTCCCATGACGGCGAACATGGCCTCATAGGAAAGAAAGCCCGCCCCGAAGAAGACCAGGAGCGAAACGGCGAGACTTCCCCCCGCGGCAAGACCGCGCATGCGTCCCATGACGATGGGCGTGTGCGCAAGGTCGTAATACTGAATCATGAGGGACTGATTGATGGTCTCGAAGAAGTGATACCCCGCGGACATGAGAAACACCGAGCCGGCAATGCCCCAGAAGGAGGAGAACACGCCCATGACGGCCGTGCCCGCGCCGCAGAGAATGACGGAGAGCACGCAGAGCCTGTGCTCGCGCATGACGAGCATGAGAGGGACCACCAGAAAGCAGAGAAATCCCGGCACTTCACGCAGGGCCACCACGAGACCGTTGTCGGAAGCGGAAAATCCGCCTACTTCCACGGCGTAGTTCGTATAGAGCAGTGAGGAGCCCTGCAGGCCGATGGTGCTGCCCAGCGTGAGCAGAAAGAGAAAAAGGTACATGCGGGTGTTGCCCGACACGTTGGATACGATGGCTTTCATGGAGCTCCTTGAAACGGCGGACGCGGGGTGGGCCGGTACGGTCGGGAGGCTTTCGCCCCTCCTGCGGTACCACGAGGGCCGGGATTGCCGGTACGGTTACGGCGGCACTGACGGGCACGGCCTGAAAACGGCGCGGATGCTTCGACGGAATCGGAAAAACGCCGTGAGTCTGCGTTGTTCCGGGAAAAGACCCGCCGAAAAGGCGGGCCCGATGAAGAGACGCGAGAAGCAGAGACCGACCGGCGTTTGCGCGCATCGCTGCGCCTCGGCCTCCGGGAGAAGGTCCTGCGGAAAAAGCGCAAAGAGAAAGCCGCGGACGGGCCGCGGCTTTCTGAGAGACTGCGCTTGAGGGCTCAGCCCTCACGGCTTCTTAGGCGAGGGCCTGGAGGAGAAGCAGCGCAACGATGTTGATGATTTTAATCATGGGGTTGACGGCGGGGCCGGCGGTATCCTTGTAGGGGTCGCCGACGGTGTCGCCGGTCACGGCAGCCTTGTGGGCTTCGGAGCCCTTGCCGCCGAAGTTGCCTTCTTCGATGTACTTCTTGG
>CALUPQ010000075.1 GCA_944322695.1 uncultured Mailhella sp.
CAGCGGGGTGTCGCCGTCTTCATCCATGATGTCCACGGTGGCAAACTCCGTCCATCCGTTTCTCTCCAGCGTTCTGCGATGTCCTTCCGTGGTCTGGCGCGGACTTGCGTACAACACGTTGCATTCCACGATAGTGGTATGGGGAACTTCGGTGAGAAAGGCCTTCACCCATTCCCGCGGCAGAATGTTCGGGCCGTCCGGTTCGCCGGTATGCAGTTTGACGGCAATATTGCCGGTAATGTTTTGATTGACCATTCGATAGAGCCTGAGCAGGCTTTCCGCGCTGAGGTCTTTGGTAAAATAAACTTTGGCCCGTTCTGAAGCTCCGGCGGCGACAGGGGATAGCCCGGCGGCTACAGCTCCGGCAGTCAGAAGACTTGCTCTGACGAAGTTTCGGCGTGAAATACTCATGGCAATCTTCCTGAAATGGTATGTGACAATGGATGAATCACCATCGGTTTCACAGATTATCCTTTCATTCCTATTCTGTTCAGCCACTCATCCATATCCTCCGAGAGTGAGGAACCGCCGCTGTAGCGAACAGAAAGAGCTTCCAGAATCTTGGAGGAGGGACACAGCTTGGCAATATCCGTGACGCTCTGCCCCAGACGGCCTCCGCCGTGACTCACAAAGGGGATGATGGTTTTGCCGGAAAAATCGTACTGTTCGAGGAAGGATGCGATGGGCATGGGAATGGTGGCCCACCAGTTGGGATAGCCCAGGAAAATTGTGTTATAGCGCGACATGTCGGCGATTCGGGTTTTGAGTTCCGGTCTTGCGGCCCGTTCCTGTTCGCTCTTGGCCTGCTCAAGACAGGTGTTGTAGTCCTCGGAATATGGCGTAACCGGCTCGATTTCCACGAGGTCTCCACCGATTTTCTGCTGGAGCAAGTGTGCGATGCCGCGGGTATTGCCCGACCATGAAAAGTACACAATCAGAGTGTTGGCAGGTGCGGCATGGGCCAGACGGGAAAGACCGCTGATGGCGATAGCGCCGAGGGTCATGGCGGATATGGTTAAAAAACGGCGACGGGAAAAAGAGATAATCATCGTAATTCTCCTGAAATGTTCTGCTGTTGTCTTATAGAAGCTGCGGGTCATGCTGGGCGGATTCGGAGTGATGTCAGTTCGTGTTCCGTGCAAGCCGGAATCCGAGATTGAACGTCCTGTTTTCCGGAGGATATGCGGCTCTGTAAGCAGAGCGAAGATGACGCCCAAAATCATTCCAACCTCCACCCCTGTTGACCCGATAGGTTCCGGAATCGGCTCCGGCAGGATTGACCGCGCTCTCGTTGCCGTATGCGCCGTACCAGTCCCAGCACCATTCCCAGACGTTGCCGTGCATGTCGTACAGCCCCCAGGCATTGGGAGCGAAACTTCCTGCGGGCATGGTACGATTGCGGTACTGTCCGCTGGGAAATCCGTCATAAGGATAGGTTCCGTAGTAGTTGGCCTGCTCGACGGTAGCATTCTCCCCCGTGGAAAAAGGCGTTGTTGTTCCGGCCCGACAGGCGTACTCCCATTCTGCTTCCGTCGGGAGCCGGTAGCCGTTCGCGCGGCGGTTCCACGTCACGGTTCTGGTATCTCCATTGCCGTTCATGATATAGGCGGGCGTCAGATTTTCTGCTGTACTTCTGGCGTTGCAATACGTTATGGCGTCGTACTAGCTGACATTTTCACAGGCATCTCATCCCCCTGGAACTGACTGGGGTTATTTCCCATAAGCTCTCTGTACTCCTTCTGAGTCACTTCGCGGCTTCCCATATAAAAGGATGAAAGCGTGACATGATGGAGTACTTCGTCTTTTTCCCGACGATTTTCCGAGGTCGGACTTCCCATGTCGAAGTCTCCGCCCTGAATGAGGATAAATTCGTCCGCAGCCTGAACTTGAGCGGCTGACAATATGGCGGTCAGACAAAGGGCTGTGATGGAAAAAATTTTCATGTATTGCTCCTTATCCTGCGGTTGACTCTGTTGAAAAAAGGTTTGTTGATTTCAGACCTGATGAAAAAGTGATGCATGTTTTTTTGTTGCCTGTGTCAGCAATGACAAAATATTTGTTATCCATACGAACAGGAAAAAAATAGCACTGTAATCCAGAAGAAAGAGTGCAGTATTCCCACTCCACAGCATAAAGGCACTGCGTAGCGTCAGAGGATATATCAACTCTCGTTGTAGAAAGGCATGTATGCCGTAGGCGGCAAAAACGATACCCAGACCGGAGGATGCGAGGCGATAGCCTCTTGGGCGAGTGTAGGAAAAGATGCGTTCGAGTGAGGAGCAGAACTTTTTGGCATATAAGCCGAGATGAACGGCTGCGAGGATGAAGCACCAGTGGGCACAAAACACATGCACGGTTCTGAAGAAAAGCTCTCCCTTGAATTCGATGAAGGCGAATACTGTCCGGGAAATGAGAGCAGCACTTATCAGCGTGCCGACCATGGACAGGAGAAGAAGAGCATTCAGGACAAGCCGGATGGTGCGCGTGGCGTTGTACCTGCCTTTGCTCAGGCTCTTGTACCACGCGCGGTTCAACCAGGTGTGCAGCAGAAAGACGACAGCCAGAAGCACGCCCAGCCATTCATGGGCGACACTGCCCGTGTGAGGCGCGGCCATGAGCAGGAGAAACAGAAGAATCAGGAGAATGTCTGTGAGGGGTTTTGCATACATGTTCATCGTTGATTTCCGGGAGATGTAGCGGTAAGCGCGAAGCTGATGGATACCCTGCCCGACGCCAGGACATACTCGAAAAACCCTTTTTTCTGATATGCAGAATAGAGGAGTACGACATGAGGATGAAGATGCATTTTTAGCAAAAAATTGCCTGATTTTATCAGTAGCCATATTGGGGTGATATGTGGATTTTTCCCTGCTTTTTTCTTGACGATATGGGGGACTTTGTCCGGCATAGCTTTGCCGCTCGGAAGGAATGGTCGTATTGACCTGAGTTGTGGCGTTGTGCAGCGCGGGGGCAATGAAGGAAAATGGCGTTTCCGGGGCGGCAAGCTGCTGCGCCACAGAAGAAATGGCGGAGATGGTCGTGCCTACGGCATTGACTTTGCTCCTGCACAGGGCATCGTTTCATCCGTACAGTAAACCTGAATGGAACCAGCGTTGCCGTTGAAAAGAAACTGGTATTCTCTCCCCCCCCCCGGAGCGGGAGCGGCAGTATGCCCTGAACGGACTCACGCATGTGGACTTTCTCCTCTTTGACAGGATGGCACGTTCTCCTGTGGCCGTCATCGAAGTGGACGGCTGGAACTTTCATCGTACCGGTACGGTCCAGGCTGAACGGGATGCTCTCAAGGACCGTATCTGTGAGCGTTACGGCATACCGCTTTTCCGGTTCAGCACGACAGGCTCGGGTGAGAAGGAAAGGCTGCGCGACATTTTCAGGCAGCTGAATCTTTGAAGTTTTGGGGAACAGGAGGGGCCGTAGGTCATGCCTGCGTATTTTTTATGCGACGGCCTGTTTTGCCTTCCATCCTGCCATATGGTAGCTCTGCCGGACAGCGGTCGTCTTCAGGAATCACGACTTTCTGAAAACGGATTTTGTGAAAGGCTCCCCCATAATAGGGGATGGTGGAAGAGGGCAAACGCGAGACGCTGACAGCTTTTCTGGCAACGGATGCGCATATCGAAGAGGTGCCTTGTAATGCGGAAAGTTGAAGTCGCATGCGAGACAGGGGACTTTGCATCTTCTTCAAAATTTGATGCATCGGCATGAAAAAATCCGGACTCTTTTCACCTGCATGAAAGGGAGAAAAGTGTCCGGATTGCGGAATGTTCGAAGGGGAGAGGTCAGAATTCCAGAGGCTGGCAATATCCCCCTCTGGAGCGTTCTGCAAACAGCTTTCTTCTGATGATGTAATAGGCGGCTACCATGATGACGCCCGTGATGAACCAGGAGACGGGATAGACGGTGAGCAGCATTTCGTAGGTGGGAACCATGCGGAATACCGTATATACCCATACGATGCGCAAAAGGCACGAGCCGATGAGCGTAACCAGTGCGGGAAGCATGGAAACTCCCATGCCGCGCAGGGCGGCTCCGCTGATTTCGTAGGTGGCGGAAAGCCACTGCATGCTTTCCACGATGCAGACGCGGGTCACGGCCTGCTCGATGACGGCCGGGTCGCTGGTGTACAGCCCGGTGAAGAATGTCGCTCCGAGAGTGAACAGGAGGCAGGTCAGGCCGGACAGAGCGATGCCGCAGGCCATGCTTTCCCGGAAAATTTTCTTGCACCTGTCAATCTGACACATGGCGTAGTTCTGGCTTGTGAACGTCACGGTGGCCTGACAGAAGGCATTGATGAAGAAGAAGGAAATGAATTCGAAATTGATGGCCGTGGCGGAGCCCGCCGCGGTGCTGGAGCCGAAGCTGTTGATGCCCGACAGAATGCACACGTTGGACAGGGAGAATATCATTCCCTGAAGGCCTGCCGGAGCGCCGATTCTGATGACTCTGGAAAGATGAACCCTGGCAATGGAGAGCCTGCGGAGGCGGAGCCGAATCATATCGTCTTCGGTCAGAAGAAAATATATCACCAGGCTGGAGCTGACGACGTTGCCTGCCAGCGTGGCCAGACCCACGCCGGCTACGCCCCAGCCGCATCCCAGAACCAGCAGCAGGCTTAGCGAGACGTTGACGACGCCGGCAGCCACCAGGCTGTACATGGGGCGCTTTGTGTCGCCCACGCTGCGCAGGACCGCGGCGCCGAAGTTGTAGAGCATGATGCACGGCATGCCGAGGAAGTATATCCGCAGATACAGCACGGCCAGTTCCATGACGTCTTCGGGAACATCCACGAGCCTGAGCATGAACGGCGCGAGAAACTGACCGGCAATCAGCAGGAAAATGCCGCTCAGTATCGATACGGCCATGACGGTATGCACCGCCGACTGGCAGCTTTTTTTGTCTTCCCTGCCCACATACCGGGCTATGACCACATTGGCCCCTACGGAAAGACCGAGAAAGAGGTTGATGATGAGGTTGACGATAGGGCCGTTGCCGCCGACGGCGGCAACGGCCTGAGCACCTACGAAATGTCCTACGACGGCAACGTTTGCGGAAATGAACAGCTGCTGCATGATGCTGCTCATGGCGATAGGCAGAGCGAACAGAATGATTTTGCCCATCAGCGGACCGTGCAGCATATCCATATGCTGGGAATGTCCCATCGTCTTTCCTCCTCCAGGACTGTCCGGTTATCTGTCTGAGAGTCAGTGCAGAACGATAATAGCACGTTATCACTTTCTGCAGCCATGTCCAGCTTCCAGAGCAACGTTTCCCTGCGGGGCGCGGAGCTCCATGGGAAACGTCATCAGGAGGACCTGCAGGGGAGTGCCTGCCGGAAAAGCTGTTGCCGGTTCTGCCGTCAAAGTTCCATCAAAGTTCCATACATGACAGCGGCGGTCTCTTGGAGGAAGTTTTTCTGGAGGAGATACGAGGTCTGTCCGCGGCTCCTGTTCCTGTACAGGTTTATGCTCCGGGAAATGATTCAGCCGGAAAAAAGAGCATGGAAAACAGCATGCAAAGGAGCTTGCCATTTCATAGGTGCAGGTATAACCAGAGGCCAAAAGGAGCACTTCCATGGAACATATTTCTCGGCATGACTTTGCCTCTTTTCGAAAGATAGACGCCCATTCGCATATCGGTTCCTTCGGCAGTCCGTTCAACGTGGACTTCAATACGGAACTTCTGTCCCGGCAGATGGACGAGTACCATATTGAAAAGACCATTCTTTGTCCGGCGGGGGCCCATCTCAACGAAGAGCTGAATCAGGCCTGGCACGAGATGCCGGAACGCATTGTGCCGCTTTGCTGGGTCAACGCCAATCTGGGGCAGCAGGCGTACGACATGCTTGAGCATTATCTGCGTGATGAAGGCTTCGCCGGAGTAAAGATGCAGCCGCTTTTCGACGCCTTCACCGCGGACTCTCCCATGGTGGACCCCATCATGGAGATAGCCCAGGCGTACGACAGACCCGTATTCATCCACTGCGGGCATCCGCCGTTTTCGCTGCCCTGGCAGATAGGCCTGCTTGCCGAGCGTCATCCCAAGGTACCTACGGTGATGATTCACATGGGGCACGGTCACGGAGTGTATATCGAGGGCAGCATCAACATGGCGCGCAAGTACGACAATCTTTTTCTTGAGGTGTCGGGCATGCCCATGGGGTGTCAGATAAAGAACGCTTATGAAACTGTGGGCTCCGGGCGCGTGATGTTCGGCATAGACTCGCCTTTCCATCATCCCACGGTGGAGATACAGCGCGTGCTGTCCTGCGGCCTGTCCGATGCACAGCTTGAGGACGTTTTTTACAATAACGCCGCAAGATTCATGGGCCTGCCGTTCTAAGAGCGGCAGGGAGATGCCGTCAGCCTTGCCGGGACGAGGAACGAAAAGGCGGTTCCAGGCGCACCATGCCTTCATGAAAAGACCTGATGCGGCATGACAGCTCCACCGGCAGGGAAGAAAGACGTGCTGGGCGTTCCGGGGGCGAGGGGAATTTCCGTAGGCACGCTCCCGTAAGGGAGCCCTGTGCATGGGGCAGCCCGCCGCGAAGTCTCGATGGAATTACGACGTCTTTCCTGACGGAAGGTTTACAGAAAGGAAAAGCCCCCTGCTGAAGGCAGGGGGCTTTGTCGTCTGAAGATGCCGGACCGTCAGACTGCGCGTCCGACGGTTGGCGCGGGCTGCTTAGTCTTCATTCTTGGCATCGGCTTCACGCTGCTTCTTTTCCTCTTCTTCCCGAAGGGCGCGTCTGAGCACCTTGCCGACCAGGGACTTGGGCAGCTCTTCACGGAATTCGAACATGCGCGGCACCTTGTAGGAGGCCAGTTTCGTACGGCAGAAGGCCGCCAGTTCCGAGACGGTAATCTTTTCCCCTTCCTTGGGGACGATGTAGGCCTTGAGGGTTTCGCCTCTGGATTTGTGGGGTACGCAGAGGGAAACCGCTTCCTTGATTTTGGGATATTCGTGCAGCACTTCGTCGATTTCCCGGGGGAAGACGTTGTAGCCGCCGACGATGGCCATGTCCTTCTTGCGGTCCACGATGAAATAGTAGCCGTCGTTGTCGCGATAGGCGATATCGCCGGTATGCAGCCAGCCGTCAGCCAGCGTGGCCGCCGTTTCTTCGGGCTGGTTCCAGTAGCCCTTCATGACCTGCGGACCGCGGATGATGAGCTCGCCGCATTCGTTGTCGCCGAGTTCCTTCGTGCCGGTTTCGATGTCGACGATGCGGACTTCCGTTTCAGGGATGGGAATGCCGATGGAGCCGATTTTCTGAAGCCCGTACACAGGGTTGGCTATGACCACGGGAGAGGCTTCGGTAAGGCCGAGCCCTTCGGTGATGTTGGCGTGGGTGATGTCCTGGAACTGCTTCAGGCTGGCCTGCGGGAAGGGCGAGGAGCCGGAGATGCACAGTTCTATGCAGGTAAGGTCGTACTGAGCGATGTCCTTCTGCTGCATGAGGGAGATGTAGACGGAAGGGGCTCCCACGAAGAAGGACGGACGATGCTTCTTGATGAGTTCAAGCACGTCGTGAGGGGAGTACCGGGGCACCGGCATGGTGGATGCGGCGAGCACTGCGGGAAGGACGATGTTGCCCATGAGGCCGAACACATGGAAGAACGGCATGATGCTCAGGAAGCTGTGGGAGGAATTGGAGGCGTCGCAGTGGATGACGGCAAGAAGCTGCTGGA
>CALUPQ010000076.1 GCA_944322695.1 uncultured Mailhella sp.
TGTCAGACCGTCCATGCGCCTGTTAGGGCGCGGCTGGTAAGAAAGCCTTACAGGCGCATAAGAGGAACCACCGGCTATGCCGGTGGGGCCCCATTTTTGTTCCGCGGCGGCTTTTTCCGCCTCTTTCCCGCAGGAAGACCATTGCCAATGGAGCGCCTCGGGAGTAGAATATGTACGTTTTGTGACGAATGACTCCCGCGGAGTATCCATGCTGTTCGACGACATGCGGACCCTTCTCGCCCGTGCCCGAAATATCGCCATCATAGGAGCCAAGGACAAGCCGGGCTCTCCTGTGGACCATGTGGGCCGTTATCTTCTCAATGCAGGTTTCAACATTCAGCCCGTGCATCCCGTCCGCCGTCAGGCATGGGGCATTCCCACCGTGCGCAGCATCACGGAGCTGCCCGAGCGCGGCTTCGAGCCCGACATCATCTGTCTTTTCCGTGCCCCGCAGTACTGCGAGGCCCACGCCCGCGAAACGCTGACGCTGCCCCGCCTGCCCATGATTTTCTGGATGCAGGAAGGCATACGCTCTCCCGAGGCGGGCATGCTCATGGCTGCCGCGGGGGTGAAGGTGGTGGAGGACCGCTGCCTTCAGACCGTGCATGCCGCCCTGTTCGACGATGTGACCGAAACCTTTTCCTGCACGCGCTGCGGCAAGTGCTGCGAAGGGCGCGGCGGCATTGTGGTCGGGCCGGCGGACCTGCCCAGACTGTGCGCCCATTTCGGCCTTCCCGCCGAAGAGGTGCTTGCGCGCTATGCCGAGAACATCGGCGGCAAGCCCACGCTCAAATGCGGGGAGGACGGCTTCTGCCTGTTCTTCCGTGCGGGAAAGGGCTGCGCCATTCATCCGGCGCGTCCCGCCGTGTGCCGTGCCTGGCCGTTCTTCCGGGGCAACCTTGTGGACGGGCTGAGCTTCGCCATGGCGAAGGAGGACTGCCCCGGCATACGCCACGAAGCCACGCACGCGGCCTTCGCCCGGGAGGGATTCCGGTATCTGAACGACTACAAGCTGCGTGCGAAGGACATTCTGCACGAGGGGCGCGCCCTCATTGTGGAGGAGAGCGAACTTCCCCCGGAGGCGCGGAGCTGATATTTCCCTTCCCGCTTCAGGGAAGGGGCCGCTACGGCGGCAGGGATGGGGTGGCCGTCTCCTCGGGGAGGGGGCGGAGATTGTCAACCATGGGGGCGGCGTCGGCACGACGGTTCCGCTCCGCGCGCATGCCGGAGCATGTGCGCAGGAAGCCCGCCGGGCAGGCCCCGGGGGCGTTCACGCGCGAAAGCGCCAGAGGATTCTGATGAATATTCTGATTTTTGGCCCCAATGGCAGCGGCAAGGGTACCCAGGGCGCCCTTCTTATGGAAAAGTACGGCATTCAGCACATCGAATCCGGTGCCGTTTTCCGCCAGCATATTGGAAACGGCACGGAACTGGGCATGAAGGCCAAGGCCTACATTGATAAGGGCGAGCTTGTTCCGGATGAAATCACCATCCCCATGGTGCTCGACATCCTCAAGAATCAGGGCGACAAGGGCTGGCTGCTGGACGGCTTCCCCCGCAACATGGAACAGGCCCGCAAGCTCGACGAAGCCCTCAAGGCCGCGGGCATGAAGCTCGACTACGTGGTGGAAATCCTCCTGCCCCGCAAGACCGCCCGCGAGCGCATCATGGGCCGCCGCCTCTGCGTGAACAACAACAATCATCCCAACAACATCTACATCGACGCCATCAAGCCGAACGGCGATGTCTGCCGCGTGTGCGGCGGCGCTCTGAAGACCCGTCCCGACGACCAGGACGAGGCCGCCATCAACAAGCGTCACGACATCTACTATGATGAAAAGAACGGCACCCTTGCCGCGGCCTACTACTTTAAGGACCTGGCCGCGAAGGGCGAAACCACCTACATCGCCCTCGACGGCAGCGGCACCATTGACGCCATCCGCGAAGAGCTGCTCTCCAAGCTGAAGTAGGCTTCGGAAGTCTTTTTGGCACAGAGGCCCCGGCTCCATGACCATGGAGCCGGGCCTTTTGTCCTTATCCGTGATGCGCTTCGGTGCAAAATCTCGGCAGGCGGGACAGCTGGGAACTCGGTTTTCCGGAAAGGCGTCCGGCTTCAGGAGGGGGGAGCGGGTGCCGCCTTTTGCGCGGTTCCTTTGCCGTCCGTTTTATGCTTCAGTGAAAGGATTAAACGACGTGCCGGAGCGCTTTTGAAAACGCTCCGGCACGGGAAGGAACGGCCGTTTCCCGGAAGGGGAACGCCTGTTTCGTTATGCGTTCACTTCATGGCCGCCGTGACGCCCGGAAGAGGCGAGGCTGCCGGTTCTGGCAAAGTGCAGGAACAGGGCGAGGCAGGCCAGGGATACCACGATGCCCGTAATGGTGGAGGCTTCCATGGAAAGCGAGAAGCCTATGGGCGCGTAGCAGATGTAGGCCGTGCACACCGTGGTCATGAACACCGCGGGCAGGCTGGTTATCCAGTGGATGCGGCCGTGCGAGGCGAGCCAGACGGAAAAGGCCCACAGGCTCACGCAGGACATGGTCTGGTTGGCCCAGCCGAAGTAGCGCCAGATGACGGGAAAGTCGAGCAAAGTCAGAGCCACGCCGCCGCAGAACAGGGGCAGGGCGGTGAGTATGCGCTTGACGGCGCTCTTCTGGTCGATGTGGAAATGGTCGGCCAGCATGGAGCGCGCGGCGCGGAAGGCCGTGTCGCCGGTGCTTATGGGCAGAAGCACCACGCCGAGTATGGCGAGAACGCCGCCCACGGGGCCGAGCAGCGTCATGGCGATTTCCTGCACCACCAGCGTGGGAGAGCCCTTGGACCCCATGGCCGCGGACAGGGTTGCGGCATCGGGGTAGAAGGAAAGGGCAAGCGTGGCCCAGATGAGGCCGAGCACGCCTTCGGTAATCATGGCGCCGTAGAAGACGCGGCGGCCCTGCTTTTCGTTTGTCATGCAGCGGGCGCGCAGGGGAGACTGCGTGGCGTGGAAGCCGGAAATGGCGCCGCAGGCGATGGTGATGAAGAGTATGGGCCACACGGGCGTATGGGCCGGGTGCACGTTGGTGAAGAAGTCCGTATTGGGCAGAATGGTGTACCCCTTGGCGAAAAGCGCCACGATGAGCCCCAGGGCCATGAAGATGAGCATGACGCCCACGATGGGGTAGAAGCGGCTGACGATGCGGTCAAAGGGAATGATGGTGGCCACGAAATAGTAGGCGAAGATGAGGACGCTCCAGGCCAGCGTGGGAGCGGAGGGGAAGAGGTTCGTCAGAAAGTGCGGGAACAGACTGGCGAGCAGGGCGGCCGGAGCCAGCACGAAGGTGGCGCCCACCATGACCATGAAGATGACGGTGAAGCACTCCATGAAGACGCGCACGCCCGGGCCGAGGTTGCGGCCGATGATTTCGGGGTAGCTGATGCCGCCTTCCCTGAGGGAAATCATGCCGGCGATGTAGTCGTGCACGGCGCCGGCGAAAATGGAGCCGAGCACCACCCACAGAAGGGCCGCGGGGCCGTAGAGAGCGCCGAGAATGGTGCCGATGACGGGGCCGAGCCCGGCGATGTTTATCATCTGGCTCATGTAGAGCTTCCAGAGGGGCATGGGCTCGAAGTCCACGCCGTCCCTTCTGGTCATGACGGGAGTTTCGCGGGACGAATCCGCCCCGAACACGCGTTCAACAAAGGCTCCGTACACGGCGTAGCCTGCCACAAGCAGTGCACAGCAGCCGAAGAAATAAAGGGTGCCAAACATAACATTCCGGCTTTCGCCGGTCCTCCGATGCCCTTCACGAAAGGGCTTTCGTTGCTCCGCATCCGGCAGGGTGCGGAAGGATGACTTCGCCCCGGGCGGGGCGTCGGCGTGCCTGCGACACTAGGCGGACAAGCCGTACCTCAGACGTCCTTCTCTGTCGGCGGAAAAACCCGCAATGCCGCTCGACAGGGGAGGTCTTGGACACTGCTCCTGCTTGAAAGCCTTGTCAAGAGTTTGTTTTTGATACGTTTTTGTTTCGGTTTAGCTTGACACTTTATGCACATGAAGGACCGTTTTGCCACCAAAACCCCAAGAAAATGGATTGACAGAAGGCTAGAGCGATGAAATTCTTTTTCCATGTTTCCTGCAACGCGGGAGACTGCGCGACGCTGATGCGGGTGTGTCGCGTTTTCCGGCAGAATGCCGGGACAGTCTTTTGTTTGAGACGGCGCGTTTGTCCGGGACATACCCGGAAGGCAGGCGGCAATGGGAGCGGCCGGAAACACCGGTTTCCGCGTCGGCGTCCGGAGCATTGCCTTGCAGTGCCGTTTCGGAAAGGAAAAACACTGATTCAAGGAGAACGACATGAAGTTTGATTTGGTCATCCATGTGAACGCCGACAATCCTGAAGTGTTCAAGCTGGCCTTCAGCCAGGCGGCCAATTACAAGAAGGAAGCCATGCTCAAGCGCCACAAGATTTCCGCTGTGGACATTGCGGCCAAGGCAGGCTTCACGGCTCTGAGCGAAGTGGAAACCTTCAAGCTCGTCATGGTGGTCAACGGTCCTGCGGTGCAGCAGCTCGTGAAGGAGAACACCGAGCTTCTGGCCAGAGCGCAGGATGCCGTGGCCAACGGTCTGAAGATTCATGTGGGCCAGTGCGCCATGAACGCCTATCACATAGAAAAGAGCATGCTCTGGTCGTTCGTGGAAGTGGTGCCTTCCGCTACGCTTGACCTCGTACAGCTTCAGAACTCCGGTTTTGCCTACATGAAGGTGTAGGCGTTTTTGCATTCAGCCGTCACGGGCGGGAAGGCCATGCCTTTCCGCCCTTTTTCGTGTCCTTGTTTCGAAAATGCACAAGGCGGACCGGGGCTTTCGGCAGGAGCTCGGAAGAAGGGCGAAAGGTACGCAGAGTGTCTTTCCGAGGCGTGAGTTATGAAGAAACGGCCGGTTCTCTTGCCTGTTGCCGGAAGGCTTTTTTTTGCCGGGGCAAAGGCGCTGCATGGCAGAACGTGCGCGCACAGGCCTGAGCGCTGGCGTTTTCAGGCTGGAAAGACCGGGGAAAGCCCGTCAGCGTGCAAAAAAAGCGCCGTCCCGTGAGGGAACGGCGCTTTTTCATGAGCGCATGGTCAGGCTCAGGCGATGGAGGAGCCGCCGGGGGCTTCGGCCGTGAGCAGAGAGAGACCGCCTTCGAACTCGGCGGTGAGAATCATGCCCTGGGATTCCTCGCCGCGCAGCTTGCGGGGAGGAAGGTTGGCCACCACCACGACTTTTCTGCCTACCAGTTCTTCAGGCTTGAAGTGGGCGGCGATGCCGGAAACAATCTGCCGCGGCTTTTCCTCGCCGAGGTCCACGTCGAAGCAGAGCAGCTTGTCGGCGTTGGGATGCTGCCGGGCCGTGAGAATGACGCCCACGCGAAGGTCGAGCTTCTGGAAGTCGGCGAATTCGATGGGAGCCTTGGGGCCGGTTTCCGCGGGCGCAGGCTTGGGAGCGGCGGGCTTCTTTTCCTTCTTGGGCTTGGCGGGAGCCTCTTCCTTTTCCATTTCCAGGCGGGGGAAGAGGTTGGAGGAGGCGGCGATTTCAAAGCCGGTGCGAAGGTGCATGCGGTAGCGCAGAACGTCGTTCAGGGCGTCTTCGGAGAGCGTGCCCTGCGGACGGCCGAGCTGGGCCTGCATGCTCACGGAAGCGCCGGGCATGACGGGCCAGAGCAGGTAGGCCACCTTGTACATGTTTTCCAGAAGCGTGCGGATGACGGTGCCGAGGCGCTCGGTCTCGCCGTTCTTGGCCAGCGTCCAGGGGGCCTGTTCGTCCACGTACTTGTTCATGGCGCGGATGGGCACCCACAGGGCGTCGAGAGCCTGAGAGAAGCGCAGTTCGCCGAAGAGCTGCACGAAGTTCGCCGCGCCGTTGTCCGTGGTTTCGGAGAGGATGTCGTCGGCCTCAAGCTGGTTGCCGAGGGCGGGCACCTTGCTGCCGAAGTACTTGGCGTTCATGGAGAGCACGCGGCTGAACAGGTTGCCGAGGTCGTTGGCGAGGTCGGCGTTCACGCGGGTGATGATGGCTTCGGGGGAGTAGGAGGCGTCGGAGCCGAAGTTCATTTCACGCAGCAGGAAGTAGCGGAAGGCGTCGAGGCCGAAATGTTCGGCGGCCTTCAGCGGGTCCACCACGTTGCCCAGGGACTTGGACATCTTGGTGTCCTTGACGAGCCAGTAGCCGTGCACGTTGAGGTGCTTGTAGAGGGGAAGCCCCGCGGCCATGAGCATGGTGGGCCAGAAGATGCCGTGGGGCTTCAGAATGTCCTTGGCCACCAGGTGTTCGCCGGGCCAGAAGGTGCGGTAGGCGCCGGACTCGTCGTTTTCGTTTTCAGGCCAGCCGAGGGCCGTGATGTAGTTGGCGAGAGCGTCGAACCACACGTAGCTCACGTAGTCCTTGTCGAAGGGCAGTTCGATGCCCCAGGTGAGGCGGGACTTGGGACGGGAAATGCACAAATCTTCGAGCACGCCGCCTTCGAGCATGGCAAGCACTTCGTTGCGGTAGCGTTCGGGCCGGATGAAGTCGGGATTGTCGAGAATGTACGGCTTGAGCTGGTCCTGGTATTTGGACATCTTGAAGAAGTAGTTCTTCTCGCTGATGTATTCGGGCTTGGTCTGATGCTGGGGGCAGAGGCCGTTTTCCAGTTCCTTTTCGGTGTAGAAGCGCTCGCAGCCGTAGCAGTAGTGGCCGCCGTATTCGCCGAAATAGATGTCGCCCTTGTCGTAGAGGCGCTGGAAGAGCACCTGCACGGCCTTTTTGTGCGCGGGGTCGGTGGTGCGGATGAAGCCGTCGTTCTCGATGCCGAGCTGAGGCCACAGGTTGCGGAACACGCTGGAAATGTCGTCCACGAAGGCCTGAGGGGTGACGCCCGCGGCCGTGGCGGCCTTCACGATTTTGTCCCCGTGCTCATCGGTGCCGGTCTGCATGCGGGCGTTTTCGCCGAGCATGCGGTGGAAGCGCTTGAGCGTGTCGGCCACGATGGTGGAGTACGCATGGCCCAGATGAGGGCGGGCGTTGACATAGTAGATGGGCGTGGTGATGTAATAGCTTTTCACGGGAACTCCTGTCAGAGAGCGTCGATTTTTGAACGTGGTGCCCGCACGTGCGGTCGGGACCGGCACAGGACGGGAAATGTCGCGGAAAATGTTTACCGGGAATGCTGCTCCGAAGCGTCCTGGGCGGGCCGCTCCTTCTGCTCGCGCGCGGGCCGGGGACGGCGGTTTTTGTCGTGCGCGTCCTGATGGCGGTGCGGGCGCTTGCGCCGGTGCGTCGCCTCTTCGGAATTCATCATGCTCGGTTCGTGGGAAACGGCGGGAGCGTTTTCCACCACTTCAAGGTCGGCCAGGTCGTCGTCCAGCGTTTCCGGCGCGGCGGAGACCACCATCATGTTGCCGGTCTGCTGGTGCTTCTGCTCCTTGGCCGCGGCGGAGGAGGGGCCTTCGCTTCTTGTGGGGTTCAGGGCCTGCCAGTCCTCGAGGCTCATTTCCGTTTCCTGCCCGCCGTCGGGCAGAACGACCACGGAATTGCGGAACATGTTGCTGCGCAGGACGCGCATGGGGCCTTCGCTGGTCTGGTAGCGCTTGCCGAGCTTGGGGCAGCTTCTGTGGAAGGCGTCATAGTTTTCCTGCTCATAGCTCAGGCAGCACAAAAGACGTCCGCAGATGCCGGAAATTTTTGCGGGATTGAGAAAGAGGTTCTGCTCCT
>CALUPQ010000077.1 GCA_944322695.1 uncultured Mailhella sp.
GACGTTCCATTTTCCCAGAAAGTCCATGGTGGGAGGCAGTTCCTTCAGGTTCTTGGGCGCGGAGGCGGAAGCCTGTGCGTTGACGGTGAGGGCCTGGTAGGGCAGAGACGCCCCGCTTTTGACGGAAAAGGCGCCATCTTCCAAGGTTCCCTGCACCTTGCCGCCGAGGCTGCTCAGCATGGTCAGGCCCGAACCGGGCAGGAAGGAGAGGTCCGCGCTGCCTTTGGCAAGCGTGCCGGAAACGGCGGAGAACCCGGCCATGTCACGGGTGAGGCGTCCCATGGAAACGCGGGACACGTCGGCCGTGACGCGTATCTTGTCCTGAAGGTACACTTTGGAGGTGGCCTTTCCGCCGTAGGCGTCCCCCACGGCGATGGTCAGCATGGTGCCGCTTTTCGGCGCGGGGATGACGTGGACGTCCGCTCCTCCCGCGTGAAGGCTCATGATGTCGGCCTTGTCCGCGGAAATGTGGATGTCGTATTTGACAAGAAGGTCCGAATCGTCGCTTTCCTCCTCGTCGTCCTCGTCCAGAGGCAGCACGGGGGCGGGCAGGTGGGACATGTCGGGAAAATCGCCGTGCAGTTCCGGGAAGATGCGGTTCAAATCCGCGCTCTTCGCATGGGCGCTGATGAGAATTTCCGGCTTGAGAAATTCCAGGCAGCTGCCGGAACCTTCCAGCTCTATGCCCTGCACCCGCGCTCTGAGCTTCGGCACGTTCACGCCTTTGAGGCTCAGCTCCAGCTCGTCGAAGGAGCCGGAAATGTCGTCCAGCGCATGCTGGAGCCCCGGATTCATGAGACGCCCGAAGCCGAACCAGCGGGTAAGGCTGAAATGATGGATGTCCGCCTGCCCTTTAATGACGGGACTGCCTTCTGCAAGACCGGTCATGCGGCCGGAAAGCGTGAGGGAATCGTCCCCCATGGCAGCTCTGGCTTCCCGGATGTCCATGCCCTGCTGCAGGTCGAGCAGCTGAAAAGGCACGGTGAGGGAAATGGGCACGTCGTGTCCGTTCATGGTGAGAAGCGCCTTTGCGTCCGCCTGTCCTTTGGCCCGGTAGTCTCCATCCTCGGGCGAAGCCGTGAAGTGACCGTCAAGGGAGAAGGCGAGCGGTTGCGCCATGGGAAAGTAGCGGTAGGGGGCGGAAATTTCCCGGCCGAGCACGCGGTCGAGCGCGCCGAGCTGAAGAGCGGCGGACATGGTGAGGTTGCCGTGCCAGTCGTCCTTCAGGTCCCTTCTCAGGGAGGAGACGGCAAAGCGGAAGTCCTGGGCGGAAACGTCAAGCCCCGAGGCGAGGGTGTAGCGCACGCTTTCCACGCCGATGTCGATGTTGCCGGGAATGAGACCGGGCAGCCGCGAGTCCGTGTGTATGCCGGAGCAGACGAGGCTGCTTTTTCCGCTCGGTCCCGTGATGCGGAAGGTGCCGTCGTTCACGTACAGGCTCAGGCCTATGATGTGGCGGGGGAGCTTCGGCAGGGTGAAGGTCGCGGGCTGAGCGTTTTCCTTGTCCGGGCTCTGGAGCAGGTTCGTCGAAATGTCCAGTGTGGGGCTTTCGAGCGAAAGAGAGCGCACAACGGGGCTGAATTTCAGCAGCGAGAGATAGCTCATCCGGATGTGGGCTTCGCGGACGTGCAGCTCCGTGCTTTTGACGCTGCCGCGCAGAAGACTGAGGTCCCTGACGTGCAGGGTGGGCAGGGGCAGCAGGGAAAGGGAGACTTCGCCTATGCGGCACTGCACGTCCAGACGGGACTCAAGGACGCTGGATACGGTGGCAGCCAGACGCGAAGGCTGAAGCCAGGCGAGATAGGCATAGACCGACAGGGAAAGAAAAATTCCCCACAGCAGAAGAAGTACCGTTCCAAGACGAGGTTTTCGCATATTCCCTCTTGACGGGCCGCGGTACATTTCGTACCGATTTTTCATGCCCGGGCTGCCCGCATAGTAGAAAACTTGCCGTCACTGCACAAGTGGGAATCGGGGGCGGCCGCCGGTCTTCCGGCCGGAAAGGGCGACAGGAGTACTCATGACATTCTATACCTGCGCGGCGCTTGCCGCCATTCTCATGGTGGGGCTTGCCGCCGCCGTTCTTCCCTTCATCTCCGTGTGGGACCACAGGCTCGCCACGGTTCGCCGCCGTTCGCTCTACGACAAGAGCGCCGGGCAGACGGAATCGCTTACCGCAACGCTTCAGCTGCTTTTCGCGCTTGCGCTGACTGCGGACATGCTGATGAACGGCGTCATCAACCGCATGATGACGGGGCCGTGGCTTTTCGTGTGGGAAGTGCTGGTGCTTGCCGCCGCCGTGTCCGCGCTTTTTTCGGTGCTGGTGCTTTTTTCGAAGCGCAAGGCCAAAATGTTCTTCAGCGTGCTGAGCGGACTTGTGGCCATGCTTGCCGCGTGCGCGCTCTGCGTGCTCGGCTGGGCCTTCTGCCTCGGCGCGCTGGCGGAGAGCGCCGGCGGCGATGTGGAAAAGGCCACGCAGGCCTTCATCATTCTCGTGACGGGAATGTACAGCCTGGGCTTTGCGCTGTTCGTGGCGCTGTGCGTGTGCATCGCCTTTGCTTCCGCCTACGGTCTTGCCCTCTGCTGGCATGTCCTTTGCCGTAACCGCGACGATTTCGGGCGCGATTACTACACGTTCACGCTCGGCATGCGTGCAAGGCAGGCCTTCGGCGCGGGACTTCTGCTGACCGTGTCCGCCGCCTCCATGTTCTGGATGTACCCCGTGGTGGACGCGGCGCAATGCCTGGCCCTTCTGCCCTTTGCGCGCGAATACGCCTCTCAGGCTCTGACGGGCGGCATGTTCTGCCTGCCCCTTGCCGCGCTGCTGTGGTATGCCGTGGGACAGGCCGCTCTGCCCATGCAGCGCCGCTCGCTGACCTTCCTTGCCGTGCCGCTTCTCTTTGCCGGCATTTACATGGTGCTCGGACGGCTGTAGGACCTTCCGCTTTTTCATCCAACGGGAAAAGCCCCTTTCCGTGCTGTCGGAAAGGGGCTTTCTTTATGCGGAAAACAGGGCGTCAGGTCGGGGAGCGCGGAGGGATGAGGAGAACGTATCCCGCATCTTCCGGGGAAAAACGGGCGGACGCGAGTGCCGGGAGTTTCTCTCCGATGCTGTGGATGCAGGCGAAAGACGGCGCAGGACAGGCGCAGGGCCGCGCAGAGATTCCCGGTCCGCCGGGTACCGAACCCGTTTATGTTGTGGGGCGGAGAGCCGGGTTATTCTGCAAGCGCTTCCCGTGCCAGCTCTGCCGGGGCTCGCCCGCATTCTTCGGCCAGCCGGACGGCCATGGCCTGCGCCCGTTTCATGCGCCCTTCGATGGCGGCCACGGCGGCATCATCACCGGCGAAGAGCTCCATCTTGCTGTGAAAACGCTCTTCCAGCGTCACCGGCCACTTGCCGCGCACGTATTTGTCCGCAAGAAAGACCAGTTCCCGCTCCGTGAAGGGCAGATTGTCCGGCAGCGTCATGTCTCTGTGCGCTTCCACCAGTGTCGCCATGCGGACAAGTCCGCAAGTTCGCAGCAGCCTTCCCGCCGCGGCCTCGTGACAGCGCTCTCCCTTGCAGATGTCGTGGACGAAGCCGCCCGCTTTGGCAAGAGAAGGATTGAGCGGGGACTGTCCCCGCGAGGCTCGGGCCTCGTTCAGGGCCTGGGCGAAGCGCTCGGCCACGGCGCCTACGGCAAGGCAGTGCCTTTTGCCGATGTCCGGCACGTGGCGGACATCGAGCAGCTCCAGCGCCTCTTCGGGGCTGAGCGTGTCCTGTCCGGGCGCAAGGGAGCACAGGGCCGAATAGTCTTCCGGGCTGTCCATGTCGCGCAGAATGAAGGAATCCGCCACGGGGACGGAGAGGGGTGAGGCGCTTGTCACCATGTCCCTGAGGCATCCGTCGTCGCCTGCGGCAAGAACGGCGCGCGCGAGCGAGACGGGAAAAAGCGGAGGATGGCCGCTTTCGCCTCTGTAGAAGGGGATGAGCGGTCTGTCGCCGGAGGTTTCGGCCTGCTCAAGCAGTGTGCGCACGGTCATGCGGCGCACCAGCGGAATGTCCACGGGATGCACGAAAAAGTGCGTGCCGTCGGGCGGAAGTGCGGCAACCCCTGCGCGAATGCTGGAGAACATGCCGCGCTCGGGGTGCGCGTTGAGGGCAAAGGCGGCTCCCAGCCCTTCGGCCTCGCGCTTCGTGTCCTCGGCCCGGTTGCCGCCCACGACGATGGGAGAAACGCCTTCTTTCTGATAGAGGCGACACACCGCGGCAAGGGCGGAAACGCGGCCTTCCGACAGGGGCAGCGGAAGCAGGGGCTTGAAGTGCGGCTCCATGCGGGTGGAGAAACCGGCGGCAAGAATGAGAGCGTGGACTTTCATAAAACTTTCAAGCGATGGTTGAAGTTTTGTCGGGGCAAGCCGTAGCTTTTCCTCGGATGGCGGAGGGCATGACGCCTTAAGGAAGTACGGAGCTGGGGAAAGCGTCCGTTTTCGCTACCACAGCATCGCTTTTTGCAGGGCGCGAAGGCGTTTCCCCGGATGCGCTACTTCTTTCTCCACGACACGGGGGCCGGGGCATGACGGCGCACGGCGATGCACTCGGCCAGAATGCTGACGGCGATTTCTTCCGGCGTTTCCGCGCCGATGTCAAGACCGATGGGCGCGTGAATGCGGGCGAGGTCCTGCTCCGTGAAGCCGTTTTCCAGAAGCTGGGCATAGATTTGCCGGCGTTTTCTCGTGCTGCCTATCATGCCGATGTAGCCTGCGGACGTCTTCAGAGCCTGCGCCACGGTGATGCCGTCGTAGAGATGGCCGCGGGTGACGATGACGATGTAGTCGCGGGAGGTGACGTGCAGCGGGCCGAAGCAGTCGGCATATTCCGGCGTGACGTGAACGGCGGCGTTGGGGAAACGGTCCTTGTTGGCATACTCCGGCCTGTCGTCAAGGACGTGCACGGCAAAGCCGGTCAGTCCGGCGATGGCCGCCGTGGGGCGCGAGACATGGCCGCCGCCCACGATAATCATGCGCTCCGGCGCCTGACAGCGCTCGCAGAAATACATGGCTCCGATGCAGGGAATAAGGGCCGCTTCGTCCAGCGGCGCGGAACGGAGGACCGCCTTTGTGGCGGTGTCGAGGGGCGCGCCTTCGCTCGAGCCGTCCTCAAACAGGAGCGTCCAGGACGTGCGTGCGGAAGGATAGGGCCGTATGATGCGGCAGCCCTCGCCTTCGGAGGCACGAAGCGCCTGTTTTGCCGTCTGTCCCTGTTCGGCGTCGGCCGGGGAGAAGGGCTCGATGAGCACCCGCACCTGTCCGCCGCATATCATTTCGGAGCGGGCGGCAAGCGTGCCGTCCATGGCGATGTCGAGCACCGAGGCTTCCTGCGTTTCGCAGGCTTTTGCGCATGCTGCAATGACCTGCGCTTCTGCCAGACCGCCGCCCGTGGTGCCGCCGATGAGTCCGCGCTCTCCGGCCACCAGCCGGGACCCGGCTCCCCGGGGAGCGGAACCTTTCTGAAAGACCACGGTGGCGAGCGCGACAGGACGGCCCGCCTCAAGTTCAGAACACAGAACACGCAGCATTTCTTGCATAAAAACCTCCTTTACGGACAAGGCGCAGAACCGGCACGCCGTCAATGCGGACATAGCGGCCCTTCAGCGGGGAAAGACGGCGCAGGGGACTGCCACAGGGGCAGGGGCCGGGCAGCCAGGCCGCCGCGTCTCCCGTACGGTAGCGGATGAGGGGCATGGCTTCCCGGTTCAGCGTGGTGAGTACGATTTCCCCGGTTTCGCCGTCGGGTACGGGTTCTCCCGAAACAGGGTCCAGAATTTCCAGAAAAAGGTCCAGCTCCCGCAGGTGATAGCCGTTTCTGGCCATGCACTGTACGCCGCCGCCGAAGCACGTTTCCGTCATGCCGTAATGGTCGAGCACGACGCACTCAAGCGCTTCTTCCAGTCCGTCGCGCACGGCCATGTCCAGAATGTCGCCGCTGGACTGTATGCCTTCCACGCAGGAGGCGAGGCGGCGGAAGGAGGCGTCTTCCGAAACGGCGGCAAACAGCACGGCAAGCTGATGGGGGGCCGCCACAAGGCATTGCGGGCGCCAGGTTTCCAAGTCCCTGCGCAATGTTTCCGGCGTGGCTTCCGGGGAGCCGGCCACCACGTCCACCCCGGAAGGGGTGAGGGCCTGACGGAGAAGGTCGGTCACGCCGTCCGGGCACTGGGCGCCGGGCAGAAGCACCATGAGCCGCTGGCCCCCGTGCACAAGCTGCGCCATGCCGTTGGCAAAGAACGAGGCCGTGCGCGCAAGGTCGCTTTCGGCAAAGGCGATGCGCTTGGGAGCGCTGGTGGAGCCGGAGGTCTGAAGCGTGACGATGCGCTGCACGTCCCCCTGCGGCACGCAGAGAAATTCCCGGTAATCGTGCAAATCTTCGGGCGTGGTGAAGGGCAGGGCGCGGATGTCGTCCGCGCTTTGCAGGTCAAGGTCGTACCCAGCAAGGGTGCGCCTGTACCAGCGGCTCAGCGAGGCCACACGGCGCAGAGTGCGGCGCAGGGCGTCGAGCCTTGCCGCTTCCAGTCTGGCGGGAAAGGGGAGCTCGGGGTCGCCGCCGCATTCGGCCTCAAGCCAGGCGTCCATTCGTGAAGGAGTGAGCGGGGGCAGTTTCATCGCGTTTCACCTGTCGTCGGCACCGGCCGGTAGAGAGGATGATTGTCGAAGGAGGTGAGGTTGTAGAGGCAGAAGGGAATCATCCTGCCGTCGGGCGCCACCACATGGATGCAGCAGCCGCGCACGCGCTCCACGTCCAGGCTGAGCGCGTCCTGAAAGGCCATGGCGGAAAGGGTGAAGCGCCTGTCCGCCCCGGAGCGGGCGATGAAGCGGGAGAAGGCGTCGTTCAGCGCTGCGTTTCCGCCTTTTGGCGAGGCCCAGTGCGCTGCCGTGAAGGCGCGGGACACGCGGGAGCCTTCGGCGTTGTCCACCACGCGGGGCGATTCTCCGGCAAGGGAGGTGCCGCCGGAACAGCAGGCCGCGCCCACGGGCTCGCCGAGCGTACCGTCGTCCAACCTTGCATAGACGGCGCTGAAGGAGCAGAGCGGATGTTCGCAGGAGGGCGCGTGAAAGTGCGCCGTCCTTACCATGCCTCCGCTCTGAATTTCGAGATTCGCCATGAGTTCCGGCAGGGTGATGCGCGGAGCCTCATCCATGTCCCACGGAAAGCGGCCGAAGGAGGAGACGGGCTGAAAATGCAGGCCGCGCACATGACCGCCCAGCTTCAGCGCATGGGAAAGAAGCGCGCCGACCTGCGCATCGTTGACGCCGCGCACCAGCGTGCACACCAGCACCACGCCGAGCCCGGCTTTCCCGCAGGCTTCGATGGCGGCCTGCTTGAGCGCAAGGCAGTCGCGTCCGCGCAGGGTGCGGTACACGGAATCGTCCACCCCGTCGAACTGCAGATAGACGGAGTCGAGCCCGGCATCCCTGAGCGTCTGAGCATACCCTTCCTCCCTGCCGAGACGCAGGCCGTTGGTGTTGACCTGCACAAGGGCAAAGCCCTTCTTTTTGGCCATGGCGACGATGGCGGGCAAATCGTCCCGTTCGGTGGGCTCGCCGCCGGAGAGCTGCACGTTGCAGGAACCGGAGGCGTGAAAGAGCGCGTCCATCTGCCGGGCGATGTCGTCCGGAGACGGGTCGGCCGCAGAACATGAGGAGCGGGCGTAGCAGATGGGGCAGCCCAGAGAGCAGCGCATGGTCACTTCGATGAGTCCGGTACAGGTGTGCTGCACGTGCTCCGGGCAGAGGCCGCAGTCGAAGGGGCAGCCGTGCCGGATGTCGGTGGCAGGATGCGCGGGGTAGGCGGGAATGCGCGTCCCCTGCCGCCATGCCGTGAAGGAGGGCATGCCTTCGCCCTGTTTCCATGCGGGGACCTGAAAGGTGCCGTGCTCCGGGCAGGTCTTGCGAAGAAATGCCGTGTCGCCTTCAAGATGATAGGCCGCGTCCACAAGGCGCAGACATACGGGGCAGAGGCTCTGGGTCTGGGCAAGCAGCATGTCAGCTCCTCACGCCTTCGAGCCCGTAGGAATCGTAGATGTCCAGCAGTTTTTCCCAGCACTCGGCCAGCAGGTCGCCGCACAGCTCCATGGGCGGCATGCCGCCTTCGGGCAGAGGAGAACCGGCTTCGGCGGCAAGACCGCGGGACACGTTTTCACACCCCGCGCCTCCGTAGCCGCCGGTGCGCTCCATGAACCATGCGGCGTATTCGTTCGTCATGGCATCGAGCATGGGATGGGGCTCGTCTTCCCTTGTCGTGGAAAGCCATGCCAGAACGGCCGCGCCGCCGGTGAGCAGACCGCACGGCCCGCCGGACTGACCTATGCCGTGGCACAGGCCGCGCATGGTCAGCATGAGGTCCGGGCTTTCAACTCCGACAAGCTGCTGCGCAAGGCTGAAAAGCAGCTGGGAACAGCAGTAGCCCTGCCTCACCTGGGGCAGGATGTCCAGCAGAAGGGCGTTCATGAGAGCCTCCTTGGATGAAGGGCGTCGGTTCGCGCCCCTTTTTGTTTGCCAGAAGGGCGGGCTATCCACAACCCGTAGCCGTAGCGTGTGCCGCAGGCGCAGGCTCGTCCGCCGCGCAGAAGGGCGCAGAGTTCTTCGTCGCCGTACCAGAGAAGGCGCGCGGCAAGCTCTTTGAGTGCCGCGCTGTGGTCTTCGAAAAAGAGCGTTGAGAAGCCGTTTTCTTCAAGAAGAACTTCAACTTCCTGCCGAGTGCGCGCCCCTTCGAGGCAGGTGGAAACTCCCGCGGCAGGGCGGCCGCTTCCGCCCGTGATATAGAGGTCGGAGAGAATGAGCCTGCCTTCCGGGCGCAGCATGGCGGAAAAGCGCTGCAGGGCGTGCGCCGCCCCGGGCAGAAGGGAGAGCACGCATTCGCACAGAAGCCCGTCGAAGCTGTCGTCGGGAAAGGGCGGGTTTTCCGCGTCCGCCTGAACGAAGGGAAAGGGGGCCTCAAGGCTGCATTCCCTGTCCAGCCCCGTGCCGTTCAGGCCGAGCTGTTGCAGAAGGGCAAGGCTTGCCCCCTTGCCGCAGCCTATGTCCAGAATGTCCGCCTCCGGCGCAAAGGAGCACAACTCAAGGGCCCGGCGCGTGAGAGCCGTGCCGCCGGGCCTGAGCGCCCCGCCCGTGATGCGTTGAAAGAGCGGAGCGGCATAGAGAGGTGATGCGGAGGAGGCCATTATTTATCTTCAAGCAGGGCTTCCACTTCCGCCATCTTGCCTTCCGCAAGGGACTGCGGAATGAGCGTCAGCCCGCAGGAAGGGCAGCGGGGAAGAATGACGGCGAAGGCGCTGTGCATGTACAGTGCCTGCACCTTGATTTGCTCCAGCGGCGCTCCGCAGCGGGCGCATGCCCAGTCGCCGCTGTCCGGCGTGAAGTTCGGCTCAAGACTCATGATGAAAACCTCGTTTCTTTGACGGAAAAGATTAGGCGTGCACCCGTTCTTCCATGACGACCTTTTCGGCGGGCTGTATGGCTCCGGCCACCACCATGCGGTGGCACCAGGCGTTCACCAGGGTGAAGCCTCCGTCGTCATCGGCGGTGTATTCCACCCAGAAGGTCACGTTGCGCGGTCTCCATGAACCGAGAACATGGCCGTTTTCCCTGTTGATGAACTTGGCGCCGGTGCCTTCTATGCCGCGGACGGCTTCTTCCGCATCCTGCCGGAGAATGTAGCGGCGTTCCATGGCCTGCTGCACGTCGTCCGGAATGCGCAACAGAAGCGCGCTTTGCTGCGCCTGAGCGCTCTTTTGTCCGAGAAATTCCTCAAGCGCCTTTTCCTTCAGCGCCACGCGTCCGGCACGGCGTGCGGAAAGTCCGGGGGAAGACTGCGCGAGGTCCGCGCCAGCCCGTGCCGTCTGCGGAAGAATGTCGAAAAGATGCAGGCTCTGCGTTTCCCGGGCGAAGCGGTCCTGACACATGATGCAGGACGTCAGCACGGGAAGGGAGAATTCGTCGGCTCTTTTTTTCGCCATGGAATCGGCCACGTCGGGCTGGGCGTTCCATACAAGGCCGCCGTAGCCGCAGCAGGCGCTTTCGTTGCCCGAACGCTTTGCTTCTTTTACCTGTATGCCCGCCTTGGCGGCAAGGGAACGGACAGCCTTCTGCCATGCTTCATCATGCCGTGCCCCGCAGGGGTCCTGTACGTTCATGCTCTCCGGCGTCGTCGAGCTGAAGGGGCCGGGCATGATGTCATCGAGCTTCTCCCAGAGAGACGTGACGGTCGCTTCCGGCAGGGCCTTTTTGAGTGCGCTCATGCAGGAGGAACAGGCTGCGAGAATTTCCGGTCTGCCGCACTCTTCCCAGGCGTTGCGCAGCGTTGCCGCGTGCTCGTTGAACAGGGCTTCGCGTCCCGCCCAGTAGGCGGGAATGCCACAGCAGCTGCTGTAGAGGGAAACGCCGCCCGGCAGGGCTTCGCGAAGATACCGGTACATGGCGAGCACCTGTTCGCCCCGCGAGGCCGCGAGCTGGCAGCCGGGGAAGAACATTCTGGCCCCGTGCCCGCCTTCGGCGGCAAGGGCGGGGTCTTCCACAAGAAAGGCGCTCTCCTGGCCCGAGGCCTGCGCCATGTCCTCAAGCGCGAATTCGTGGGCGGAAACGGGCATGACGTCCCTTTCCACGGCGTCCTGCCGTGCCTGAAGGCAGAGGTCGGCCATGGAAAAATGCTCGGGGCAGATGACTTCGCACTGTCCGCACAGGGCGCAGCCGTTCATGATGACGTTGGCCGTGCGGGTGCCGCGAACCACGGAGGCGTTGTTGTAGAGCTTGCGTGCATAGACGCGGGGAAATTCCTTGTATTTCTGAAGGAAGGGACATTCCTTCACGCATTGCATGCAGGAGCAGCGGATGCAGCGGTCCGCTTCCTTTCGCGCTTCCTCTTCCGTGTAGGCGTCGCCGGAAGCGGGCAGTATGCGCGCACAAGGAGCAATGCCTTCGAGCGGCGTATGCAGTCTGTCCTGCCGAATCTCGCCCTCGCGTGCCGCCACGAGGGAAACCCCGGTGAGAATGCGCTGAAGCGTGATGCCCGCCTTGCGTCCTTCTCCGGCCTGGGCGGAAGAGGAGGCGTAACGCGCGCCCGTGGGCGTGCTTTTTTCCCATCCGCCGCAGCAGATGTTGTCCTTCCAAAGCAGGGTGACGCCGTCGAGCTCCTCTTCCCCGGGGGCAAAGGAGCACGTCGAGGCATCGACGAAGACTGCGCCGTATTCTCCCGCGCACTGCACAAGCAGGGATTCGTCAAGCGCGGCGGGAACGAACCGCACATGAAATTTTTCCAGCGCGCGCAGCTCTTCGTCCAGTGCGGATTTCTCCAGCACGGGGAAGGCGGCGAGCAGGGCGTCTTCCTTTTCGCCCTCATGGTACACGGTGACGGCAAAGCCCTTGTGGGAAATGTCGAACGCGGCGGTAAGACCGGCAAGACCCGCGCCGAGCACGGCCAGCTTCTGTCCCTTCGGCGGGCGCACGAGCGGCTTCGTCTGTACGGGCACGGCCTTCATGCAGAACTTTTCCAGCGCGGAAACGGCAAGGCTTCCGCCGAGGTCGCGCCGCAGACAGGCGTTCTCGCAGGGATGGTCGCATACGGCGCACATCACGCCGGGCAGGGGCAGGTGCCGCTCCAGCAGTTTGCGGGCGTCGCGGAGCTTTCCCGCGGCCAGACATTCGAGAAAGGAGCGCACGTCCATGTCCAGCGGACAGGCGGTGCGGCAGCGTGGCGCGGCTTCCTGCGTACAGCGGGCCTCAATGACATGCAGTTGGCTTTGTTCCAGCACGGCGGTACCTCGAAAAAAAGAAAAGACTGCCCGAAGGAAGATTTCGGGCAGAAAGGCGGGGCCGGAGAGACGAGCCCTCCGACCCCGGTAGGAATGTTACTTCGCGGCCTTTTCCTTCAGAGCTGCCAGCACCTTTTCAGGATAGGCGGGCAGATGCGTGATGCGGACGCCGCAGGCGTTGTAGATGGCGTTGATGATGGCAGGGTGCGGGCCGCAGAGCGGGATTTCGCCCGTGCCGGAAGCGCCGAACGGACCGTCGGGACGCTTGCTTTCCACATAGATGATTTCCATGTTGTCCGGGATGTCCTTGGGGTAGGGGATGCCGGCGCCGAGCATGGTGCTGTGCTTCTTGATGTCCTCGTAGTCTTCGGACAGGGCGAGACCGATGCCCTGGGCGAGACCGCCCCATATCTGACCGTCGGTGATGAGCTTGTTCACCACGGTGCCGATGTCGGCCACCATGGTCATCTTTTCGACCTTGGTCTTGCCGGTGGCGAGTTCCACGGCCACTTCGGCCATGAACAGACCGTACATGTAGCAGGCGAAGGGGTCGCCCTGGCAGTTTTCACCGCAGCCCTTGGAGGGAGCGGTCCACTTGCCGTCCTGATGCACGTCGCGGCCTTCGGCCTTCATTTCCTCATAGGTGTAGAAGCCGCCTTCGGGCTTGCGCATGGCTTCGATGAGCTGTTCGCAGGCCACGCGGATGGCG
>CALUPQ010000078.1 GCA_944322695.1 uncultured Mailhella sp.
AGCAGCCTCTGAAGGAATATCATGTGTCATGTCGCGTAGTTGAGCCGATTGTTGCGGAGGTGTTCATCCTTCCGCAGGAGGACGGCTGTCTCATCCGCGGCACGATACGGGGCGTTGTGGCCATGCCGTGTAACCGCTGCATGGAAGAAACTCTTGTGGTGCTGAACCAGAGCTTCGACGAGTTCGAGGAATACCCCGGACAGGTCGAAACCGAACCGGAAGAGGAAAATTCTGCCGGACTTCTGGATGAATGCGTCATCAGCATGGAGAGCGGTGCGCCCGTTCTTGATGTTGCGGCGCTTTTGTGGGAGGAGTTTTCCCTGGCCTTGCCGGTGAAGCCCCTCTGCAGGCCGGACTGCCGGGGCCTGTGCCCTGAGTGCGGCAAAAATCTTAATGAAGGTGCCTGCAGCTGTTCCCGCGACAGCGGTGACCCGCGGCTGGCTGCTCTGCGTCAACTGAAAGTGAAACATCAGGGATGACTCCCCCGTTTCCGCGATAAGGAGAAACAACATGGCCGTTCAGCAGAACAAAAAGTCCCACTCCAAAAAGTGCATGCGTCGTTCTCATGACCGCGTGGCCAAGCCCACCGTCATCTACTGCTCCTGCGGCGCTCCCACCAAGCCTCACAGCGTTTGCCCCTCCTGCGGCAAGTACGATGGCCGTCAGGTCGAACCTGTGGCCAGCGATGAGCAGTAATCGTCCAAGACTGGCCGTGGACGCCATGGGGGGCGATTTCGGCCCTTCCGTGGTGGTTCCCGGCGCGCTTCAGGCTGCTCGCAACACGGGCGCCAAAGTCCTTCTTGTCGGTATCGAAGAGGAAGTCCGCAAGACTCTTGCGGAGCTTTCCGAACAGGACGGGGAAGGGGAGCTTTATGAAGTCGTCCACGCCTCTCAGCTGGTGGAGATGACGGATAAGCCTTCCGAAGTCCTGCGTACCAAGAAGGACTCTTCCATGCAGGTGGCATGCAGACTGGTCCGTCAGGGAGAAGCCGACGCCTTCATCAGCGCCGGTCACTCCGGTGCGGCCTATGCGTGCGGTATGTTCATTCTCGGGCGTATTCCCGGAGTGGAACGACCTGCCCTGGCTTCCGTGATTCCCACGGAGAAGTCGCCCATGCTCCTTCTGGACGTGGGCGCCAACGTGGAGTGCCGCCCTCATCATCTTTTTCAGTTCGGCCTCATGGGGTCCACCTTTGTCAAGGACATCCTCGGCTATGAGGACCCCCGTGTGGGCATTCTGAGCATCGGTGAGGAAGAAGGGAAGGGAAATTCGCTCGTCAAGAGCAGCTATGAGCTGCTCAAGCAGGCTTCCAACCTCAATTTCATCGGTAATGCCGAGGGCAGGGATTTGTTCACCGGCAATATCGATGTGGCCGTCTGCGACGGCTTTGTGGGCAACATCGCCCTCAAGCTGAGCGAAGGTCTTGCTTCTTCTCTGACACATCTTCTGAAAAGGGAACTTCTGAACAACGGTGTCCTGCCCAGGCTTGGCGCCATGCTTTCCATGAAGGCCTTTCAGAATTTCAAGAAGATGGTGGATTATGCCGAGTACGGCGGAGCGCCTCTTCTGGGCTTGAAGGGCATTGCCATCGTCTGTCACGGAAAGTCCAACTCCAAGGCCATCACCAGTGCGGTCACCATGGCCAATACGTATGTGGTCAAGGGGACTCAGCAGCGTCTGGTGGAGACCATCAGTGCCAATGAGGAACTGACGAGTTACGGGCGTACCGTGACGTCCTGAACCTGTATTTTCTGCGTCTGCGCCGCTTCTTTTCGGAGAGGCTGCGTACGACGCCTCGGGGCAGACGGCGGATTTCCGCCGCCTGCCATGATGAGGTGCGCCTATCAACGGATGCACCTGCCGGCCGCTTCGTCCCTTTGCGGAAAATGCGCGGCTTCTTTCGGAGAGAGGTCCGTAAGGACCTTCTCTTCCTCTCAAACGGGAATTTCTGCCGCCTCGCGCAGCAGGTCCGGACATCTTCATGAATCATCCCTGCTATATCTGTGGACTCGGTTCCTATGTGCCTCCCCGTGTTCTGAGCAATCACGATTTGGAAAAAATGGTGGAAACCTCCGATGAGTGGATTACGACCAGAACGGGTATAAAGGAGCGCCATATTCTGGACGACGGAGTCAACGCTTCCGACTGCGGTGTGGAAGCGGCCCGTGCGGCGCTGGCGGAAGCCGGCGTCTCTCCGGAAGAGGTCACACATATCTTCGTTGCCACCTGCACTCCCGACTATCTCTGCCCCAGCACTGCCTGCGTCATTGCCGGAAAGCTCGGTCTTTCCGCGTCGAGCGGCCGCATGGGCAATGTGATGTGTCTGGACTTCAATGCCGCATGCACCGGATTCGTGTATGGCATGGAGCTCGCGTGCAACACCATCCAGAGTCACCCGGAGGCCGTGGTGCTGCTGGTGGCTGCCGAAGCGCTGAGCAGACGTACGAATTTCAAGGACCGCACCACCTGCGTGCTGTTCGGCGATGGCGCCGGAGCCGTGGTTCTGCGTTCCGCCCCGAAGAACCCTCTCTGGAAGGTGCGCGACATCGTCTGCTCTTCCGACGGCTCTCTGCATGAGCTCATTCAGATAGGCGGCGGCTCGGCCTGCTCTATCAAGGAAGGGGAGTCCGTGGTCGGGGCGGACTGGTTCATTTCCATGCAGGGCATGGCCGTGTTCAAGCATGCCGTGCGCAGCTTGGCGGAAGAGAGTCTGCGCGTTCTGAAGCGCAACGACATGACCCTTTCCGACATCGACCTCTTCATTCCTCATCAGGCGAACCTCCGCATCATCCATGCCGTGGGCGAAAGACTCGGACTGGATGAGAGTCGTGTTTTTGCCAATGTGCAGCATTACGGCAACACGTCGGCGGCCACGCTTCCCGTCGCCATGGAAGATGCCCGCCGTGCGGGCGTGCTGGCTCCCGGCATGAAGGTTCTGCTGACCAGCTTCGGCGGTGGCATGACCTGGGGCTCCGTTCTGCTGGCCTAGTTTCTCCGTTGTCATTTCCCCGGAAAACGCTTACTATTCCCCCTATAGGAGCATAAGCATGAGCGAACTCTCCCCCACCGCGCTTGTTACCGGCGGTTCCCGAGGCATCGGACGTACCGTTGCGCTTACCCTTGCCGCTGCCGGTTATCAGATATACTTCACCTATGTGAGCCGTCCCGAAGCGGCGATGCAGACCGTGGCCGACATCGAGGCCATGGGCGGCACTGCGCGCGCCTTCCGCGTGGACTCCGGTGATTCCGAAGCCGTGGCCCGTTTCTTTGCCGAGGAAATCAAGGGCAAGGTGCAGCTTGCCGTGCTGGTGAACAACGCCGGCATCACCCGCGACACGCTTGTACTGCGCATGAAGGACGAGGATTTCGACGCCGTCGTCAATACCAACCTGCGCGGTGCGTTTCTGTTCCTCCGGGAAGCGTCCAAGATTATGGCGCGCCAGCGCTCCGGGCGCATCATCAACATTTCTTCCGTCGTCGGCCAGATGGGCAACGCCGGGCAGGTCAACTATGCCGCCGCCAAGGCCGGCCTCATAGGCATGACCAAGTCTGCCGCCAAGGAACTGGGCGGGCGCTCCGTTACCGTGAACGCCGTGGCTCCCGGTTTTATCGAGACGGACATGACGGCCGCGCTTACGGACGACATGAAGAAGGCCTACGCTTCCGCCATTCCTCTGGGCCGTCTCGGTTCCGCGCAGGATGTGGCCGATGCCGTCGCCTTCCTCGCTTCGGACAAGGCTTCGTACATCACGGGACAGGTCATTGCCGTGAACGGCGGCCTGTACTGCTGACATATTTCCGGATATATCCGGCTCCCCCGCCAGGCAGAAGCCGAAGCGGTGCGGAGATTTTTAACAGTTGTTGGTAATGCCGGACGCAGAGCTTCCGGTCTGGACGTATAACCCTGAAACCACCCCCTGGAGGGAAACATGGCCGCCGTTGAAGATAAAGTTAAGCAGATCATCGTCGAACAGCTTCAGCTTTCTGAAGAAGAAGTGACCCCCGAAGCTTCCTTCATCGAAGACCTGGGCGCCGACTCTCTCGACCTTACCGAGCTCATCATGGCCTTTGAAGAAGCCTTTGGTGTGGAAATCGCCGATGAAGACGCCCAGAAGATTCTGAAGGTCAAGGACGCCATTAACTATATTGAAAGCAAGCAGAAGTAATTTACTTCCTTTCATCTTGTTTTCATGAAGATGCCGGGGAGCCTCGCGTTCCCCGGCGTATTCGAGTTTAGAGCGCGCTGCATCACAGGGAAAAGGCAACTTCGTGAATCCGGAGCAGAGCCTTTCGGCGGCGCGACTCCCCTTGAAACGACGGCTCCAGGGCAAATTTACTCTCAATGCCCGTGAACGTTCCGGGCTGAGAGCTGTTCCCTGTCGGTCCTTCGGAAGAGGAGAGGCTTCCGGATAAGGCGTACGACCTTTCGGGCACGATTTCGTGCTCCGGGACATGGAGAGAGCAGGGAGCATTTTCCCGTCACCTATTTTATATGGAGTTACTCCGCGTGGAACGCAAGCGCATTGTCATCACCGGTCTTTCAGCCATCACCCCTCTGGGAACCAACCTTGAGAGCAGCTGGGAGTCCCTTCTCGCCGGAAAGTCCGGCATCGGCCGTATCACTCAGTTTGATTCCACCGATTTTCCCACCCATATCGCGGGCGAAGTAAAAGATTTCAATCCTGAAGAGTTCATTCCGGCAAAGCAGTGCCGTAAAATGGACCGTTTCTGCCAGCTGGCTGTCTGCGCCGGCATGCAGCTTGTGGCCGACTCCGGCCTCAAAATTGACGAGAGCAATGCGCACCGCATAGGCGTCGTGCTCGGCGTGGGCCTCGGCGGCCTCAAGACCATTGAAGATTTCCATGAAAAGCTGCGCACGTCCGGCCCCAACCGCGTGTCCCCCTTCTACATTCCCATGCTGATTTCCAACATGGCTCCCGGACAGGTGGCCATCTTCACGGGCGCGAAGGGTATCAACGTGGTTTCCACGAGCGCCTGCGCTTCCGCTCTGCACGCCATCGGCAGCGCCTATGACCAGCTTGTGCTCGGCCGCGCGGATGCCGTCATCACCGGCGGCGCCGAATCCACCATTACGGAAATGGGCATTTCCGGCTTCACCTCCATGAAGGCTCTCTGCACGGCTCATCAGGACGAGCCGGAAAAGGCTTCCCGTCCCTTCGACGCCGGCCGCGGCGGTTTCATCATGGGTGAAGGCGCCGGCATGCTCATGCTGGAAACTCTTGAACACGCTCAGGCCCGCGGTGCGAAGATTTACGCCGAGGTCGTGGGCTTCGGTGCCTCCGATGACGCCCACCACATGGTGGCTCCGCTGGAAACCGGCGAAGGCATGGCGGCCTGCATGCGCAATGCTCTTGCCGATGCCGGTCTT
This sequence comes from uncultured Mailhella sp., assembly GCA_944322695.1. Lineage (GTDB taxonomy): Bacteria > Desulfobacterota > Desulfovibrionia > Desulfovibrionales > Desulfovibrionaceae > Mailhella. Next base: position 5,391 of record CALUPQ010000078.1, read on the forward strand.
GCGCCTGAAGCCATCGACCATGTGAGCGCTCACGGCACCTCCACGCATGCCAACGATGCCGCCGAGACCAAGGCTCTGCACGAGGTGTTCGGCGACCATGCGAAGAATCTGGCCATCACTGCCGTGAAGTCGCAGATTGGCCACCTGCTCGGAGCTTCCGGCGGTGCGTCCAGCGTGTTCGCCGCGCTGACGCTCTCCACGGGCATGGTGCCCGGCACCATCAATCAGGAAACGCCCGACCCCGAGTGCGACCTGAACTACATGGGCGAGGGCTCGAAGAAGCTCGACCCCGGCTATGCCATGATAAACTCCTTCGGCTTCGGCGGTACCAACGCCAGCCTTGTGCTGAAGAAGTTTACCGAGTAATCTGCAGGGCCGGGTTACCGGCCCTCAATTTTCAGAAAACGGAAAGGACCATGGACGAACTGATTTTGCGCGACCCCGAGGTCGCGGATGCCATCTGGAAGGAATCCCGTCGTCAGGTGAGCAAACTTGAACTCATCGCGTCGGAAAACTTTGTCTCCGTCGCCGTGCGCGAAGCGCAGGGCTCCATCATGACTCACAAGTATGCCGAAGGGTATCCGGGCAAGCGCTATTACGGCGGCTGCGAGTTCGTGGATATTGTGGAGAATCTCGCCCGTGACCGCGCCATGCAGCTTTTCGACTGCGACTACGCCAACGTGCAGCCTCATGCGGGCAGCCAGGCCAACATGGCGGCCTACCAGGCGCTCATCAAGCCCGGCGATACCGTGATGGGCATGGACCTTTCCCACGGAGGGCATCTCACCCACGGCAGCCCCGTGAACTTCTCCGGCCGGACGTACAACTTCGTTCCCTACGGCGTGAACCGCGAGACCGGCTGCATCGATTATGACGAGCTGGAAAAGACCGCTCGCGAGTGCCGTCCTGCTCTTCTCGTAGCCGGTGCGAGCGCCTACTCGCGCATCATCGACTTCGAGCGCTTCCGCAAGATTGCCGATGAAGTAGGGGCGAAGCTCATGGTGGACATGGCCCACATCGCCGGCCTCGTGGCTGCGGGCCTGCATCCTTCCCCCCTTCCCTGGGCCGACATCACCACGACCACCACGCACAAGACCCTGCGCGGTCCCCGCGGCGGCATGATTCTCACCTGCCGTGGCGAGGAGTACGGCAAGGCCATCAACAGCAAGGTCTTCCCCGGCATGCAGGGCGGGCCGCTCATGCACGTCATCGCGGCCAAGGCCGTGGCCCTCGGCGAGGCGCTGCGTCCCGAGTTCAAGGAATACCAGGCGCAGATTGTGCGCAACGCCAAGGTGCTTGCCTCCTGCCTGACCGACGCCGGCTATGACTTGGTTTCCGGCGGAACGGACAATCACCTCATGCTGCTTGACCTGACGAAGAAGGACATCACCGGCAAGGATGCCGAGCATGCTCTTGATTTGGCCGGCATCACGGTCAACAAGAACACGGTGCCGTTTGAAACCCGTTCTCCCTTCGTCACTTCCGGCGTGCGCATCGGCACGGCCGCGCTCACCACGCGCGGCATGAAGGAAGCGGACATGGAGAAGGTGGGCGGCTGGATTGTGGACGTGCTCGCGAACACCACGAACGAGAGCCGTCTTGCGGCCATCCGTGACGAAGTGGAAGCATTCGCCTGCCGCTTCCCGCTGTTTGCCTGGTAAACGTAAGGAAAGGGCGACTCTGTGCGCGGCCATGCGCTCAGGGCCGCCTTTTTTTCCTGTTTTCAAACGGGTTGGCTCGTGATAGTTTCCCGTACTGAAACGGGAGGAAGTATGACGCAGGGCAGCAGGGCCAGCTGGCCCAGATATTTCATGGACATTGCCTATCTTGTGGCGGAGCGCTCCACCTGTCTGCGAAGAAAGGTGGGGGCTGTGGCCGTGCTGGACCGGAGAATTCTGGCCACGGGCTACAACGGAGCGCCTTCCGGCGTGCCGCACTGTCTGGAGGTGGGCTGCCTTCGTTCCCAGCTGGGCATCCCTTCGGGGCAGCGGCACGAAATATGCCGCGGCATCCATGCCGAGCAGAACGTCATCATTCAGGCTGCCGTGCATGGCATTTCCCTGCGCGGGGCCGAGCTGTTCTGCACGACCTACCCGTGTTTCATCTGTTCCAAAATGCTCATCAACTGTGGTGTGAAGAAGATATGGATTTCCGAGAACTACCCGGACGAGCTGTCGAAAGCCATGCTCGCCGAAGCGGGGGTCGAGGTTTTTCATCTTCCGCACGGACAGGAGGAGGCGGTCCCGACGGATGGGGGAGCGCAGGGCGCAACGAGTGACGAAAAGGAAGGAGGCAGAGCGTGAGCCGGCACGAACCATTCATGCGCGAAGCTCTGGAGCTGGCTGAAAAGGGGCGCTGGAGCACCGCTCCCAATCCTACTGTGGGAGCCGTGCTTGTATGCGACGACAACATTGTGGCCAGAGGCTGGCATGAGGTATGCGGTCAGGCGCATGCCGAGGTGAACTGCCTGCGCGACGCCCGGGAAAAGGGCGTGGACATGTCCCGCTGCACTCTGTACGTCACGCTGGAGCCCTGCAATCATCAGGGCAAGACGCCCCCCTGCACCAGGGCCATTCTGGAAGCGGGCATTCCCCACGTGGTCGTGGGCATGCCTGATGTGAACGCTCAGGCATCCGGTGGTGCCGAGTTCCTGCGTGCACACGGCGTTCAGGTGGAGATGGGCGTGCTGGAGTCCGAATGCCGCGACCTTGTGGCCGACTTCATCGTCTGGCAGACCACGAGCAGACCTTACGTCATTCTGAAAATGGCTTCCACGCTCGATGGGCGCATCGCCACGCGGGCGGGACGTTCCCAGCTTATTTCCAATCGTGCTTCCCACGAAGCCGTCATGCGCCTTCGTGAGAACATCGGGCGCGCCGGAGGGGCGGTCCTTGTCGGCGGCAATACGTTTCTTCTGGATAATCCGCGCCTTACGGCAAGAACGCAGAGCGCGCAGCGCCAGCCTCTTGCCGCGGTCATGACGTCCCGTCTGCCCGGAGCGGATACCGCCTGCCATCTGCTTGACGAGAGACCGGGAGACTGCGTGTTCTTCAGCACCGCGGCTCAGGCGGCTTCTCCGTCCGCGGCTTCTCTGCGCAACAGAGGCGCGCGGGTTTACGGTGTGGACTGTCCTTCGGGCAGGCACACGCTGGATGCCGGAGAGGTCCTTGTAACGCTGCGGGAAAGCGAGCATTGCCTGTACGTGCTTTGCGAAGGCGGCGGAAGACTGGCGCTTTCGCTGCTGGAGCAGGGGCTGGTGGATGAATTTCATCTGCACCTTGCGCCCACCATTCTCGGCGATGCGGACGCTACGCCCGTCTTTGCCGGGCGTACGGTCGACAGCATGGAGGACGCCCTTCGCATGCGCGTAGTGCGTACCGAAGTGGTTGACGGCGACATTCATCTTTTCTTCCGCGCGGACAGAGGCTGATATGTTCACGGGACTTGTGGAAGGACAGGGACGCATCGAGTCCATGGAGAAGAGAGGCGGGGACATGCTTTTCCGCTTCCATCCTCTTTTTGCGTGGGATGCGCCTGAAATTGGCGAATCGGTGGCCTGCAACGGGGTGTGCCTGACCATGGAGACATGGATTCCGACCGGCCCCTCGTTTACCGCGTTCGCCTCGGCGGAGACTCTTTCCTGCTCCAATCTCGGCGGACTTTCCGTGGGCGGACTGGTGAACATGGAAAGGGCCATGGCCATGGGCGACCGTTTCGGCGGGCACATCGTGAGCGGCCATGTGGATACCGTCGCCCGTGTGGAAAGCGTGAGGAATGTGGGGCAGTCCCGCTGCGTGCGTCTGGCCTTCGAGGCGGAGTGGAGCACGCAGATAGTGCCCAAGGGCTCGGTTACGCTGGATGGCATAAGCCTTACCGTGAACGATTGCGGACCCGGCTTTCTGGAAGTGAACATTATTCCCGAAACGTGGCGTGTGACCACCGTGGCCAACTGGCGTGCGGGAACGGCGGTGAATCTGGAGACGGATGTCATAGGCAAGTATGTGAAGCATCTCATGCAGCCTTACGCCGGCGCCGGTACCGCGGCCCGCGAGGAGCGTGTGACCATGGATTTTCTGCGCCGTAACGGATTTGGTTTGTAAGGACGGAATATGCCCCTGTGCAGTGTGGAGACAGCCCTTGAGGATTTGAAAAAGGGCCGGATGATTATCCTTGTGGATGACGAGGACCGTGAGAATGAAGGCGACCTTGTGGTCGCCGCCGAGTTCGTCACCTCCGAAACCATCAATTTCATGTCGCGGCAGGGGCGCGGGCTCATCTGCCTTTCTCTTTCTGCGGAGCGGGCCGACGCTCTGGAGCTGCCGCTCATGACGCAGCGCAACGGTTCGAAGTTCGGCACGAACTTCACCGTTTCCATTGACGCCCGTTACGGGGATGCCCCCGCCATTTCCGCGGCCGGCCGCGCCCACACGGTGCAGACGGCCATTGCCGACGGCGCAAAGCCCGGCGACCTTGTTTCTCCCGGCTGCATGTTTCCCCTCCGTGCGAAGAAGGGCGGCGTGCTCATCCGTGCGGGACAGACGGAAGGCAGCGTGGACTTGTGCCGTATGGCGGGCCTCAAGGAGGCGGCCGTCATCTGCGAAATCATGAAGGACGACGGGACGATGGCCCGTATGCCCGACCTTGAGAAGTTCGCCGCCGAGCACGGCTTGCACATCGCCGCGAACAAGGACATCATTCGCTGGAGACTGGAAAACGGGGAAGTGGCCGTGCGGCGTGCAGCCGAGGCTTCCATGCCTACGAAGTACGGTGATTTCCGCATCATCGCCTATGAAAACTCCGTGGACGGCCGTACGCACGTGGCTCTGGTGAAGGGCGACGTCTCCACGGAGGAGCCGGTTCTGGCCCGCGTGCACAGCGAATGCCTGACCGGAGACGTGTTCGGGTCCATGCGCTGCGACTGCGGCGGGCAGCTTGCCGCCGCCCTGTGCCAGATAGAAAAGGAAGGGCGCGGTGTTCTTCTTTACATGCGGCAGGAAGGGCGGGGCATAGGTCTTGCCAACAAGATTCGCGCCTATGCGCTTCAGGAGCAGGGGCTGGATACCGTGGAGGCCAATATTCGTCTTGGCTTCCGGCCCGATTTGCGCGATTATGGCGTCGGCGCTCAGATTCTGGTGGATTTGGGCATCCGCAAGCTTCGTCTGCTGACCAACAATCCCACCAAGATTGTGGGACTGGAAGGATACGGACTGGATATTGTGGAGAGGGTGTCCATAGAACAGGAGCCCGGACGCTACAACGAAGACTATCTGCTGACGAAGAAAGAAAAAATGGGCCACCTGCTCCGGCGGGTATGCCCCAAGACAGAGTGAGGAAACCATGTATTCCGTCAAGACCATAGAAGGACAGCTCAACGCTCAGGGCCTGAAAATCGCCATCGTGGCGTCCCGGTTCAACGACTTCATCGTCCAGCGTCTGGTGGAAGGCGCCATCGACTACCTGACCCGTCACGGCGCTTCTCAGGAAGACATCACCGTGGTGCGCGTTCCCGGCGCCTACGAGCTGCCCATCGTGTGCAAGAAGCTGACCGCCTTTTCCCAGTACAACGGAGTCATCGCTCTGGGTGCGGTCATCCGTGGCAGCACTCCCCATTTCGATTACGTCTGCGCCGAAGCCACCAAGGGCATTGCGCAGGTTTCTCTCCAGTCCGGGATTCCCGTGGGCTTCGGCCTTCTGACCTGCGACACGCTGGAGCAGGCCATTGAGCGTGCCGGCGCGCACGTGGGCAACAAGGGGGCGGAGACCGCCGCCGCCGTGGTGGAAACCATCCGTGTCATGGAGCAGCTGTAATGGCGGCGAAAGAACCTTCCCGTCGCGCGCATCGGCTTCTGGCCTTTCAGGCGCTTTACGGTCAGGAATTTCAGGAATGCACTTCCGTGGAAAAGCTCAAGGCCGCCTTTCTTGTCGTGCCCCGTCAGGACGAGGCGCTGGAGCAGGAAGGGGAGCCTTCCGGCTTTGCCTGGGAGCTGGTGTACGGCGTGTGGCAGCACCGTGAGGAGCTCGACGCCATCATTGAAAGGTTTGCCCGCAACTGGCGGCTCGACCGTGTGGGACGTGTGGAACTGAACCTGCTGCGCCTCGGCGTGTATGAAATGCTCTATCGCGCCGACGTTCCTGCCAGGGTTTCCATGAACGAAGCTCTTGAGCTGGACAAACAGTATGGCGACGCGCGCTCGCACACCTTTGTGAACGGTATCCTTGACGCGGTGAGCAAGGCCGTGGACAAGGGCGAACTGCGCATCCGCGGCTGATGCGCCGGGAGCCTTCGGCTCCCTCTGATGTAATAGCGGGCACAGGCCCGAAGTTTCAAGGAACAGAAATGGCACTCTCGTCTCGTTACGACCCTCATGCGCTGGAAGAGAAATGGCAGAAGATATGGGCTGAAAAGGGCTCCTTCAACTGCGATGTGGATGCTTCCAGACCCAAGTATTTCCTCATGGAGATGTTCCCCTATCCGTCGGGCAACATCCACATGGGACATGTCCGCAATTATTCCATCGGCGACGTGATGGCGCGTTTCCGCCGTAGGCAGGGCTACAACGTTCTGCATCCCATCGGCTGGGACGCCTTCGGTCTTCCCGCGGAAAATGCCGCCATCAAGCACGGCACGCATCCTGCGAAGTGGACGTACTCCAATATCGACAACATGCGCGCTCAGCTTCAGCGTATGGGGTATTCGTACGACTGGCGCAGGGAAGTGGCGACCTGCCGCCCCGAGTATTACCGCTGGGAGCAGGAATTCTTCCTCAAGTGCCTGGAAAAGGGGCTCGTCTATCGCAAGAAGGCTCCTCAGAACTGGTGCCCGAGCTGCCATACCGTTCTGGCCAACGAACAGGTGGTGGACGGTAAGTGCTGGCGCTGCGATTCCGTGGTGGAGCAGAAGGAACTGACGCAGTGGTTCTTCCGCATCACCGCCTATGCCGACGAACTTCTCGCCGACCTGAAGAAGCTGGAAAAGGGCTGGCCTTCCCGCGTGCTCACCATGCAGCACAACTGGATAGGCCGTTCCACCGGTGCGGAAATCGTGTTCCCGCTGGAAGGCCGCGAAGGGGAAATCAGAGTGTTCTCCACCCGTGCGGACACCGTGTTCGGCGTGACGTTCATGACGCTGGCGCCCGAACATCCGCTGGTGGAATCCCTCATTGCCGGTCGTGAGAACGAAGCGGAGATTCGCGCCTTTATTGAGCACACCCGCAATATGGACCGGCTGGACCGTCAGTCGGAAACGCTGGAAAAGGACGGCGTGTTCACGGGCGCCTACTGCCTCAATCCCTTCACCGGCGACAGAATTCCCATCTGGCTCGGCAACTTCGTCCTTGCCGACTACGGTACCGGCGCGGTCATGGCCGTGCCTGCTCACGACCAGCGCGATTTCGATTTCGCCCACAAGTTCGGCATCAACATCAAGGTGGTGGTGAGCCCCGAAAGCGGAGAGCTTTCTCCCGAATCCATGACGGAAGCCTTTGTGGAGCCCGGCGTTCTGGTGAACTCCGGCGAGTTCACGGGCATGCCCAGCGAAGAGGGCAAGGCCGCCATCATTAAGAAGCTGGAAGAGACGGGCAAGGGCCGGGCCACGGTCAATTATCGTCTGCGCGACTGGAACATTTCCCGCCAGCGCTACTGGGGTGCTCCCATTCCGGTGGTATACTGCGAAAAGTGCGGCGTGCAGCCCGTGAAACTGGAAGATTTGCCCGTTCAGCTGCCGCTTGATGTGAAGACCTGCGAAGACGGACGTTCTCCGCTGCCCGGCACGCCTTCCTTCGTGGAGACCGTGTGCCCCTGCTGCGGCGGTCCTGCCCGCCGTGAAACGGACACCATGGATACGTTCGTGGAATCTTCCTGGTATTTCGCCCGCTACACCTCCGCCCGCAAGGATGACGGTCCCTTCGACATGGAAGCCCTCAAGTACTGGATGCCTGTGGACCAGTACATCGGCGGCGTGGAACATGCCATCCTGCATCTTCTGTATTCGCGTTTCTTCACCAAGATGCTGCGGGACTTCGGTTACTTCCCCGCGGACATGGACGAACCTTTCAAGAATCTGCTTACGCAGGGCATGGTTCTGCTCGGCGGCAGCAAGATGTCCAAGTCCAAGGGCAACATCGTGGACCCCGACGCCATGGTGCAGAAGTACGGCGCCGATACCGTGCGTCTGTTCTGCCTGTTCGCCGCTCCGCCGGAACGCGATTTCGACTGGAGTGACAGCGGCATTGAAGGTTCCTATCGCTTCGTGAGCCGCGTGTGGCGCATGTTCGCCGAAATGCAGCCCGTTCTGAAGCCCGTGCTGCCCTGTTCCGACTTGTCTCCTGCGGCCAATGATGCCATCCGCGCCCTGCGCCTGAGCGAGCACGCCACGGTGAAGAAGGTGGGAGAGGACATTGCCGAGCGCAACCAGTTCAATACCGCCATTGCCGCCATCATGGAGCTGGTGAATGCGGTGAACCAGTACCGTGAGGAGCTCTCCGCCACGGAAGAAGGACGCAACGCGCTTTCTTCCGCCATGGCCACGGTGCTCGCCATGCTTTTCCCCTTCACGCCCCATATGTGCGAGGAGGTCTGGCAGGAGCTCGGTCATGCCGATTCTCTGGACGACGTGCGCTGGCCTTCCTGGAGCGAGGAAGCGCTGAAGCGCGACGTAGTCACCGTGGTGGTGCAGGTGAACGGCAAACTGCGCGGCAAGGTGGAAGTGCCTGCCGGTTCCTCTTCCGAGGAACTGGAAAAGGCGGCTCTTGCCGAACGCTCCGTTCAGAACCACATGGCCGGCAAGACGGTGCGCAAGGTGATTGTTGTGCCCGGCAAGCTGGTGAACATAGTGGTCGGATAGCCGCGGCAGAAAAAGAATGAAGGGAGCCCGGTCCGCACGTGGGCCGGGCTCGTGAAAAAGAGGGATGTTTCCCTTTTTTGAAGAGGCGGGATGGAGGAAGGAGTATCCTTCCGGCGTTCCGCATATTTTGGAACCTGTGTTATTCCGCGTACCTGGCAGGTGACCGCGTTTGCGGCATCAGGGCGATTATCGAAACGTCCGTCGTTCCAGCAAGGCGGCCTGCGGCATGACCTGCCGCCATTTCCGGAGGGAAAGAGGGCGGGCGGATGGTGTCGCCATGAGGAAAGGTTTGATGAGAAAGCCCCGGGAAACATGGAAAGGACTGCTTGCGGCGGCCGTATGCTGCCTGGGTCTGCTTGCCGGCGGGTGCGGCTATGAGCTGGACGGGTATTCTTCCAGCAGTTCAAGGGCCGTCAGCGTGCTTGGCGACGGAAATCAGACGCTCAGAATAGAAAAGGTGGAGCAGGTCACCATGTACCCGTGGGTACAGTATTACCTGCGCGGCATCACGAGGGACGAGGTGAACTTGCGCCGTCTTGCCCGCTGGGTGGACAGCGGAAATGCCGATTATCTTCTCACCATCAACATGCCCGGCTTCAGGGTGCGCTCCGCCGTGTCCAACCGTGTGGACAATACGCTGCTCAGTGATACGGTGGTACAGCTGGAACTTGTGGTCCGCAGCGGTAAGTCCGGCGCCGTCGTCTGGCGCTCCGGCGTCATTTCCTACTACGACAAGTTTGAAACGGTGGATGAGGCCAGCGCCGTTCGCGACGGCCTGAAGGAAGCGCTGCGTCGCGCGCTCGACCGCATGCAGCAGAAGTTCTGACGTGTATTTCGCGTCGTTGAAAAGAGTTTCCTTCCTGCCGGGCGCGGGATGCCGGTCCGGCCGGAGAAAGGGACATTCATAGAATACTGGCGAGAGCTTCCATGGACAGCCCCGGCTTTTTTTTCTGCATCTGCCCTGACGCCGCGCTGCTGCGCGACTACATGGAGAGGGAACTTCTGGCTGCCCCGGCCGGTGCGGCCACCCCGGACATACAGGTTTTCTGGGCAGATGAGGGACTGGATTCCCGCTTCTGGGACAGGCTCACGCTGCTCGGCATGGACGGACGAAAGCGTGTGCTCGTGGTCCGTCGCGCGCACCTCCTGCCTGCCGACGTCTGGAAAAAGCTGTCCTCCGCCCTGGGCACTCCGCGTTCCGGCGTTCTTCCCATCTTTTGTCTTGAGTGTCCGTGGGAGAAAGGGCAGCCGAAGCTGCCCGCCCATATCGGCAAGCTGAAATGCCTTTCCTTTGCGGACGGCAGAAAATGGGTATGGCGTTCTGCGGGCATAGAACCGCGCTCTCTGCGTCAGTATGTGCAGCAGTGTGCTTCCTCCATGGGACTGCGCATGACGCAGGACGCCCTGAATACGCTTTCGGAAATGCTCATCCCCGATGCCTCCGCCATCCGCGGAGTTCTGGAGCAGCTTTTTCTGGCCTCGACCGACGGCGCCGTGGACGTGACGCTGGTCAGACAAATGACGGAGTTCACTCCCGAGGCCGTCATCTTCGATGTCATTCGTCAGCTGGAAAACGGCAACGTACGTACGGTATGGAAAACCCTGCTGCGCGAAGGCGACGGAGGCGAGTCTCTGCTGTTTCCACTGCTTACGCTCATGGCCCGCGAAGCGCGCATACTCTGGCAGATGCGCGCCGGGGAAAAGGTGTACGTCCCCCAGTTCGTGGAGAACGAGAAGCGCCGTCTTGCGGAGAGACTGGGCTTTGAGGGACTTTCGGAAATTTTTGACCTTCTGCAGAAGGCCGAACTTTCCGTCAAGAGCGGCGCCCGTCAGCCCCTGCAGGCCATGGAGGAGCTGGTGGCCGGACTTTCTCTGATATTCGGCCGTGCTAGAAAGGAAGCGTTGCCGACGCGTTGATTCTGTGATGAAGAAAAATACCAATCTCTCTGAAGCGGAGCTCCGGGCCGGTCATCGAAAACGTCTCCGTGAGCGCTTTTTGGCCGACCCTCAGGCACTGCCCGATTATGAACTGCTGGAGCTCGCCCTCGGCTGCGTATATCTTCGCCGGGACAATAAAATACTGGCCAAGCGTCTGCTGGCACATTTCGGCAGCTTCGGCGCGCTGCTTGCCGCCCCGTCCGAAGAGCTCACCGGCGTGGAAGACTGCGGACCGGCTGTTGATAGTTTCCTCTGCCTTCTCCGGGAAATCATTGCCCGCAGCCAGCAAAGCAACGTACAAAGAAAGCGCTCCGTCATACTGACCGACCTTGTGGAAATGGGCAGGCTGCGTCTGATGCACTGCTCTGACGAAGAAGTATGGGCAGCGCTTCTGGACAATCAGAAGCGGCTGCTTATATTTAAGAAAATACGCCGTGGCTCGCCCAACCATGTTGCGCTGGAACCTCGGGATGTAGTGGAGCTCATGATGAAGTACCACGCAACCGGAGTCGTTCTGATGCACAATCATCCCGGAGGTTCATACACGCCTTCGCCGGAAGATAAGACTCTTACGGAAAAGATAGCTCGGGTACTCCAGCCGCTGGGGCTGTATATGTATGACCACGTTATTATTACACCCGAAGCGTCTTACAGCATGAGACATGGCTATTGTATCGAACTGTCGAAAAGGGATATTCTGAATATGCCCGAATGAGGATAGCATGAGCGATACGCAAAAAAAGTTTTCCGCACAGCCGGAAGAAGAAAAGAAAGACCTGCTGGAACAGCCTGTGGAAAGCGCTCCGACTGCTGAAGTTCGAGATAACGGGCCGGAGAATTCCGGGGACGGGCAGGAAGAAAACGGAGGAAGCTCCTCCGGAGGCGTGCCCTCCGGGGAAGGGGACGAGCAGGTTCCGGCCATTCCTTCCGTTTTGCCGGTGTTGCCGCTGCGCGACAGTGTGGTGTTCAATTCCATGATTGTTCCTCTTTTCGAGGGACGGGAAAGAGCCATGGAAACCGTGGAGTTCGCGCTCAACGGCAATCGCTATCTGCTGCTTTGCGCGCAGCGCGAAGGCTCTTCCGACGACCCTTCGCCGGAAGAACTCTATTCCGTGGGCTCCGTGGTCATGATTCTCCGCATGATTAAAATGAGCGACGGTCAGGTCAAGCTGCTGGTGCAGGGACTGAACCGCGCTCATGTGGAAGAATTCGATAACGAGGGGCCAGTCATGCTGGCGCGCGTGCAGATTCTGGAAGAGACTCCCGGCGAGGTGTCCGAGGTGGAGCTCGAAGCCATGATGCGTTTTGCCCGCGAGCAGAGCGACAAGATACTGCATCTGCGCGGGCTTCCTGCCGGTGAAATCATGGGGGTCCTCAACTCCGTGCATGAGCCCGGCAGGCTTTCCGACATCATTGCCGCCAATATGCGGCTGAGGGTGGAGGACGCTCAGGCCCTGCTGGAATGCCTCGACCCTGTGGAAAGGCTGCGTCGTGTGAATGAGCACCTGCTCCGTGAGGTGGAAGTGGCCACCATGCAGGCGCGGATTCAGAGCATGGCGCGCGAAGGCATGGACAAGGCTCAGCGGGACTATTTCCTGCGCGAGCAGATAAAGGCCATACACAAGGAACTCGGGGACGGCTCAGACGGCGAGGATGAGAACGAGAATCTCAGGAAGGCGCTGGACAAGGCCGGCCTGCCTCCGGAAGCCAGACGTGAGGCCGACAAGCAGCTCCGCAGGCTCGCCTCCATGCACGGCGACTCTGCGGAAGCCACCGTGGTGCGTACCTATCTTGACCTTCTGGCCGAGCTGCCGTGGAAGAAGCTTTCCCGGGACCGGCTGGACATCGTGAAGGCGGCGGCCATCCTTGAAGAGGAACATTTCGGTCTGGAAAAGGTGAAGGACCGCATTCTTGAATTTTTGAGCGTGCGCAAGCTGAATCCCGAGTCCAAGGGACCGGTTCTCTGCTTCGTCGGGCCTCCAGGCGTGGGCAAGACGTCTCTCGGACGGTCCATTGCCCGGGCTCTCGGTCGCAAGTTCCAGCGCATTTCTCTTGGCGGCATGCGTGACGAGGCGGAAATCCGCGGACATCGCCGGACCTACATCGGCGCCATGCCCGGACGCATCATTCAGGCCATACGGCAGGCGGGTACCCGTAACCCCGTGATTGTGCTTGACGAAATAGACAAGCTCGGCAACGACTTCCGCGGAGACCCTTCTTCCGCGCTGCTGGAAACGCTGGACCCGGAACAGAATTCCCATTTCAGCGACCATTACCTGAATCTGGAATTCGACCTTTCCAAGGTTCTGTTCCTCTGCACGGCCAACCAGCTGGACACCATTCCTCCCGCACTGCTGGACAGACTGGAGATTATTCATCTTTCCGGCTACACGGAACAGGAAAAGCTGGCCATTGCCCGCAAGTACCTGCTGAAGCGTCAGATAGCCGAAAACGGTCTGAAGGAAGGCGATATCGTTGTCCGTGACAATGCCATAGCCAAGGTCATCCGCGGTTATACGCGGGAGGCCGGTCTGCGCAGCCTTGAGCGCCAGCTCGGCGCCATCTGCCGCAAGATTGCAAGACGAAAGGCGGAAGGCGAAAAGCCTCCGTTCACCGTGACTCCCGCTCTGGTGGGCAAACTTCTCGGGGCGCCGCGTTTCCTTGATGAGGAAAAGGAGACGGAGCTTCTTCCCGGCGTGGCGCTCGGCCTTGCCTGGACTCAGGCCGGCGGCGAAGTGCTGCATGTGGAAGTGAGCACCATGCAGGGCAAGGGCGGGCTGCTTCTGACGGGGCAGCTTGGCGACGTGATGAAGGAAAGCGCCCAGGCGGCGGTGACGTATGCCCGTTCCCACGCGAAGGAGCTGGACATCGACCCGGAATTCTCTCAGAAGCTGGATATCCATATCCACGTTCCTGCCGGCGCCACTCCGAAGGACGGGCCTTCCGCCGGTGTCACGCTGGTTTCGGCGCTGGTCTCGGCCCTTACCGGGCGCTCCGTGCGCGGGGATACCTGCATGACCGGTGAAATTACGCTTCGCGGCAGGGTGCTGCCGGTGGGCGGCATCAAGGAGAAAATACTCGGCGCCGTGGCCAGAGGCCTGAAGAGGGCCGTCATCCCCAGACAGAACGCCAAGGATTTGGAGGATATTCCTGCGGAACTGAGACGCCGCATTGATATCCATCTGGTCGATACCATCGACGATTTGCTCGCGCTGGTGATGGAAGAGAAAAAGCCCGCGGCATGATTGAGAGACAAGCGGACAGAACAAGGGAGAAGGACGGCAGTCCTTCTCCCTTTCTTCATGCAAGACGGACGGGAAGCCGCATTCTCCCTTGCGGAGGAGAGTCGTTCTGCCTGTAATGCCCGATGTCCGGTTCATGAGGATGCGTTTTTCGGGAAGTTTTCCCGGGGGAGACCGGCCTGAGGAAAAACAGGATGCGGGAAGGGCGTGCGCAGGTCGGAAAAGTTGAGGAGAGCTTGGCAGACTGTGCATTTGTTTCGTGCCTGATATCCATATTGGATAAGCCGTTTCATTATTCCTGTTGCGTTGGAGGGATTTTCAGAGTGCGGCATCGGCTTTTTTGAGCCCGGCTTCTGTCTTTTTTATGAGCGCGGTCGAAGGAAGAGACTGACGGAGGCGTCTTGTCCTTTCGGAAAGCGGTTGCAGGGAAGAGTGAAGGAGTACGCCGGGAGATGATTTTGAGAGGAAATTCACTAAATAAGAGCATCTTCCCACATGATTCCGTTTAGCATAGGGTAAGAGGTGGAGGCTTTCCATGTCTGAAGTACAACCATCTTCCCTGCATCTGAAAAGTGTCATTGCCGCCCTGTGGACGGGAAATCTCTTTGCCCCCTTTCTCATGAGCGGCGTGGCCGCCATACTTCCTTCCATAGGAAATTCTCTGGGAGCCTCGGCCGTGGCCCTTTCTCTGGTGATGGTATGCTACAATCTCGGTCAGTCCGTCTCCCATATGCTGAGCGGGCGCATTGCCGATATTTTCGGGGTGAAGCGTATTCTCCTTGCAGGAGTAGGGTGTTTCTGTCTGTTCTGTGCGCTGATGGGGCTTGCCCCTGCCATGGAGTTCGTCATTCCTCTGCGTTTTGCTCAGGGCATTGCCGCAGCCTCCATAGCCTGTACCGTTACCACGCTGAGCGTTACTCTGGCTCCCCCGAACATTCGCGGACAGGTGATAAGCATCGTGGTTTCGGCCGTCTATCTCGGTCTTGCCATAGGGCCGCTGGTCTGCGGCGGTTTGACGGAGCTGACCGGCTGGCGAACGGTCTTTTTCAGCATTGCGGCGCTCAGTCTGGCGGAGTTTGCGCTTCTTCGGCGTGTCATTCCCGATATCCCCAGAGAAGGGGCGAAGCGTTCCTTCGATGTCAGGGGAGCGCTGTTCGGGGCGGGGGGACTTTTCTGCATCACCATGGGCGTCACCTGTACCTTTATTCATCCCGCCATTGTGGGGCTTCTGCCTGTGGGGTTTGGCCTCATGGTCGCTTTCGTGCGCAGGGAATGGACGTCCGCAGACCCCATGCTTGATTTGAAGGTGCTGGTCAAGGTGCCCGGTCTGCCCGACGGCATGGCGGCGACATTCATCAATTACGGTTCCTTCATGGGGCTTTCTCTCTTTTTCTCTCTCTATCTGCAGCAGATTCTGGGCCTGAACGCCTTTCATGCCGGGATGGTTCTCATGATACAGAGCTTGTTCCAGACGTTCTCCTCCCCTCTGGCCGGTCGTCTTGCCGACAGGTATCATCCCGGAATCATTTCCACGTCCGGCATGGCGGTCTGCGGACTGAGCATTCTCAGCCTTCTTCTGCTCGGTGAGCACAGCCCGGTGTGGCAGGTGATGCTCAGCCAGGCCGCGCTGGGTATTGGGGCGGCCTTCTTTGTCGCACCCAACATGGCGGCGACCCTGGGCAACGTACCAAGAGATGAGATGACCGTGGCTTCCGGAATGCTCGGCTGTCTGCGTACCATGGGAGGACTGATGAGCCACATCATCATGTCCTTCATGATAGGCTTTTTCATGGGCGACACTGCGGTGGGCCCGGAAAGTGCCGGTCTGTTCCTTCATGCCATGCGCTATACGCTGTTGATTTTCGGCCTGCTCAACTTTTTCGGCGTGGCGCTCAGCCTTCGGGCTCTGCGGCATAACCGTTAGAGCGCTTGCCCGTTGGCGGGCAGACGTGTAGCATGACAAAAATCCCGTCAGGGAGCGAAAAATCACCGGAGAAGAGAGGAGACAACATGGGAATTCAGGACAGGCTTTTCGGATGCCGCGGCAGACACAGCAGCACGGCGGCGAAGCAGCCTCCTCTGAGAAACAACACGTCCAGCGATTCCGCCCCCGACAACGAAGGACCTTCCTCGGCTTTCATGGGGAGGCATTTCGAAGGGCTGGGAGATGTATGGTCGGCCTTTTTCTCCGGCGGCAGCAGGGAATATGTGGACATGCTTCAGGGGCTGTTCGAGAAAAGCGTCGCCCGTGGTCCCGTCATGCACAGAAAGGACGGCACCAGCGTGATTCTTCTCGAGTCCCCTTCGGCAGGGGGCATCAGCATACATTCCCACATCGTTCTGGGGCAGGAGAAGGGGAAGGCGGATTTCGTCGGCGGCTATCCCGCCTTCGAGGGGCTTCCTCTGGAAGCGCTCATAGAGCAGGCGCACATCTGGTCCAACGGCATTTCCGGCGTGGCGGCGGTGCGGGACGTGCGTCTGCAGACGCCTCTGGCCTTTTTCCTGACAGGCTTCTTTCAGCATGTGCCCCAGCTTCAGTTCGGTACCAGAGCGATGTTCCAGGTGGCGGCTCTGGCGTTTTCCCTGAGAAAGGCGGAAAGGGCCGAGGTGGAGCTCGTGCCGGGAACGCCGGCATGCGATGCCGCTCTGAAGGCATTTCTTCGGGCGAATCCTCATAAAAAAGCAAGCGACTTTCGTCCCGAGGAGCTGTCTTTTCACGGCAAGGGAGCGCTGCTTCCCACGGAAGTGGTGGGAGTATGGTTTTTCCAGGGGCCGGTGCTTGCCGTGGAGCACGTGGAATTCATGGAAAGACGCTTTATCCGTCTGCTTACGCTTTTTTTCGGTTCCGGCGAGCGTTCCGTCCGCGGTTTTCTCTATGTGGCCGAACACGTCCTCAAAGGATATGAGCCTCAGGTGGGGGACGACATGTGCGGTACCGTATGGCTTCAGGGAAGCATGGAAAAATACCCGGAGGAGAGATAGAGAGACGGAGATTGCTCTGCCGGTTCGCAGTTTCTTTGAGAGTGGCCGCTGACCATGCGGGCCAGCGAAGCAAGAGGGGGAATGACGGTGTCGGCAAGAGTTTGCAAGCATATGTTACACGGCGTCTCTGGGTGGGGAATTGATAACTGCTTAATATTACACGTGATAATGTCAGAAGT
>CALUPQ010000079.1 GCA_944322695.1 uncultured Mailhella sp.
ACGACGTGCCGCCCGTCAGAGAGAACTCAAGGCCGTGGTTCTCGTCCTTCGTGGTCGAGGCTCCGCCGCCGTTCTCATCGTCAAGGTCGCTCGCCTCAACGCTGCCGGTGAGCTTGGTGATGGCGGAAACGGTCGCAGTGCCGGTATTGTCGGTCACCACGCCCGCTTCCCGCAAACCAGAGGCTCCTTCCACCTTGTTTCCGACACTGTCGAACACGGCTTCATCGTTGCGAAGCTCAAGAACCGGCCGGTCGTTGGTGCCCGTAATGGTCACGGTCACGGTCTGGCTGTGCCATGCGCCGTGCTCGTCCTTCACGTAAATGGTGAAGGTCTCCGTGGCCGTGTCCCCTTCGTCCAGGCTGTTTACAAGGGCAAAGCGGTTATTGTCCGCCACACTGTTGCCTTCTTCGGCCAGAACATAGCGGTAGGTGCCGTCGGCGTTCAGAATCAAATCGCCGTACTTGCCCGTAGCCGACACACTGCCGCTCTCGACGAACTTTGTACCTTCCGCAATGGCCGAAGTGCTGCTGCCCACGGCCACGGCGTAGCTCAGGCGCGCGCTTGCGTCCGCATCGCTCCACGCCGCCTTGCCGGCAGCTTCAAGAATACCCTCGTACTCGACGTTCTCGGCGTCGGTTCCGGGGGCGTTGACCACCTTGTCCGCATCAATTCTGCCCACGCCGGATTCCACGACGGAAAGATTGCCGCTCACATTAATGACCGGCGTGTCGTTGGTGCCCGTGATGGTCACGGTGATGGTGCCCGTGTCGTACGCGCCGTGCTCGTCAATCACCTTGACGGTGAAGGTCTCGGCATGCGTCTCGTCCTTGCCGAGCTGCTGCACCGCTTCGGCGTCGTTCTTGAGCTGGTAGCTCCACGTGCCGTCCGGGTTCACGGTCAGGATGCCGTATTCCGTGGTGAACACCGCGGAACTCGTGCCGCCCGCGCCCTGATGGCCTTCCGTGGCCGTGCCGCTCGTGCCGTCCTTCCCTTCAATCACGAAGGTGCGGTCCGTGCCCGCGTCGGCGTCCACGTCCGTCACGGTGAAGTCGCCTTCCTTCGTCACGGTGTCCGTGTCCTCGGTAAACGCGGCGAAATTATCCTCCAGCGTGAGCACCGGCCTGTCGTTGGTGCCCGTGATGGTCACGGTAAGGGTGCCCTCGGTAAAGTCCCCCACCTCGTCCGTGATGCGCACGGTAAAGCTCTCCGTCACCTTCTCGCCGGAAACGAGCTTCTGCGTGTCGGAGTCCGCATTGTCGAGCGTATAGGTATAGGTACCGTCCGCCGACACTTCCAGACGGCCGTAGGGCGTGTCGATGAAGTCCACGGCGTTGCCTTCGGCGTCGTACAGCTGGAAGGTGAAGGAGTGGTTGTTGAGGTCCTTGCCGGCAATGACGCCCGTGATGACCGCGACGCCCGGCTCCGGCGTGTTGCCGCCGTCCACGACGCCCTCTTCCACCAGCTCCAGCCCTTCGGGCATTTCCATGGTCGGGGCGAAGTTGGGGTCGCCCGCACCCGCGCCGTCGATGTCGGGCGTCACGTCGCCGTCGCCCCAGCCTATGTCCAGACCGCCGAGACGGTCGAGTCCGTCCAGCAGCGCGGCGTTCACGTAGTCGTGGAAGCGGTTGCCGTTGCTCTGGTTGGCGCCCCGCGCCGGACCGGCGGCAGGCATGAGGTCCGGCTCGTTCATGGCCATGAAGAAGTCCTCACCGGAAATCTCCGCGCCCTCCACCGAGAAGGACGGCATGCTCTCGCTGGAATAGGCCGTATAGAAATTCTCCAGCTGAACGGTGCCGCCGTCATCGAAGGTGAAGACGAGGTTGTCCCCGCTGCGGGAAAGGGTGGCTTCGTCCGTGGGAAAATCGAAAACAAAGCGGGCCCCGGGCTCGCTGACGATGTTCTGGGATGCGCCCGCGGCGGGCCTTGTGAGGCGTATGTCGGCCATGATGCTCTCCTGGGTCGGAAAGAAAAATGAGAAGAAAGGAAAAAACGCTTACCGATGAAACGGGCCGTGCCGGAAAAAGACGGCCCGCCGCCTAATGAGGCAACGAAGCGGGAAACGACATGAAAAACGGCGACAACCGGAAAAAGGGCATAAAAAAACCTGCCGATTCAATGGGTTACTTACAGCCGAAAAAAGAGCGCAGCTCTCCTTTCACGCAAGTTCCAATACCAGCAGGAACACGACGGCCGCACCGCAGCGCCGTCTCTTTCACCATAAGGCCTATCGGCCCCAAGTCAAGCGGATTTTCCGTAAAAATCATGCCTGGCGTTGCCGCACGGGGCTTTTCGGAAACGCCCCTTCGCGTCAGGCTTCGGCTTCGGCAAGGAGCATGTCGCGCAGGCGGTGGGCCGCAAGCGACAGGGTATGCCCTTCGTATTCCAGAAGGCTGATGCGCCGCCCGGGAAGCGGCTCGGCCTGGGAGACGGCAAACAGCTCGCCGGACGCAAGGTACGGCGCGGCGGCCTGCTCGGGCACAAAGGCCACGCCGAGGCCGTGACGCGCAAGTTCGAGGGCGATGTCCGTATTGTCCGGCTCCATGGCCGGGCAAAACTCGAGGCCGCGGCTTTTGAAGCAGGCTTCGAGAAAGTCGAAGGTGAGGGACTCGCGCCTGTGGCAGATGAGGGGGCAGCGGGAAAGCTCCTGAAGGGAAACCGGCCTGCCCTTCAGTTGCTCGAAGCCCGGGCCCGCGACGAACGCGTCGGCAAAGGACGCAAGGCGGCTTTCCCGCAGGGAGCGCACGCCCCCTTCATAGACTGCGGCCACGGCGAAATCGATGGCGCCGGACTTCAGGTCGTCCATGGCGCGCAGCGACGTGCCCCCGTAAAGGCGTATGCGCACCCCCGGATAGAGGGCGTGGAAGCGCTCCAGCCTTTCCAGCAGCCACGCGCGCAGGGCCGTCTCGCTGGCGCCGACGGCAATGCTGCCCGACTGAAGCCCCACCGCCGCCTCCACCGCCTCGCGGCCGCGGCGCAGCTGCTCGCAGGCCGCCTCCACGTGGGTGTAGAGCAGCCTCCCCTCCGGCGTGAGGGACACGCCGCGCCTGTCGCGGATGAACAGACGGCAGCCCATCTCCGCCTCCAGCGCCGCCATGGAGCGCGAAACCGCAGGCTGGCTGGTGAAAAGCACGGCCGCCGCACGGCTGAAACTGCCGCTGCGCGCCACATGGTAGAACACCCGGCACAAATCCCAGTTCAGCGACATGATTCCTCCATGGTATGCGTTTCTGATATGTCTGTCATATCAAAACGACATTTTACCGTATCATGGTACCCTGCTATAGGCAAGAAGCAAAGGGTCTTTTCCCTTCCAACAACTCTGTGCAGGACAGTGCCATGAATCGCGGATATGTTTTCATCTTTCTTGCCACGGTGTTCTTCAGCTCCATGGAAGTGGCGCTGAAGACCGTCGCCGCCGACTTTCATCCCATGCAGCTCAACTGCACCCGCTTCCTCGTGGGCGGGCTGCTGCTCATTCCCTTCGCCCTGCGCGGCATGCGTCAGCATCGCGCAACGCTCACGCTGCCGGCCTGGAAGGGCTTTGCCGGTCTCGGCTTTCTCGGCCTCGTGGTGAGCATGATGTTCTACCAGGTCTCCATCCTCTACGCCCCCGCCTCGGTGGTCAGCGTGCTCTTCAGCTGCAACCCCGTGCTCGTGCTGCCCTTCGCCTTCCTCATCCTGCACGCCGACATACGCCCCGCCCATCTCGTGGCCCTCGTCACCGAAGTGGCGGCCGCCCTCATCATCATCGACCCCGTGCACACCAGCCTCGACCCCACGGGCATCATCCTCGTGCTGCTCTCCGCCGCCACCTTCGCCCTCTACGCCGTGCTCGGCAAAAAGCAGTGCGCCGAATTCTCCGGCGTGGCCGTCACCTGCTTCTCCTGCCTCGCCGCCAGCGCGCAGATGATTGTGCTCATGCTCATAAGCCATCTGCCCTTCGTGGCCGACGCCCTCGTCGCCGCGGGCGCCCCCTCCTTCGCCCACATCCCCTTCTTCAGCGGCTACCGACCGGACAATATCCTGAGCGTGCTCTACATCTGCGTGTTCGTCACCGCCGGCGGCTACGCCTGCTACTTCATGGGCATGGAAGCCACCTCCGCCATGCAGGGCTCGCTCGTGTTCTTCTTCAAGCCCGTGCTCGCCCCCATCCTCGCCATGGTCGTGCTCGGCGAACAGGTGCCGTGGAACATGTGGGCCGGCATCGCCCTCATGCTCGTCGCCTCCGTCATCTCCATGCTCCCCACCTGGCAGGCCCTCCTCGCCGCACGCCCCTTCGTGGCGATGCATCTTCTGCACAGACGGCACTGATGTTCCATCCGGACCGGCGTGGTCGAACCTCCTCCTGCCCGGTCCTTCCGCTGCGATGGAAAACCCGGCTTCCCACCCCTGGGGAGGCCGGGTCCCTTTTTTAAAGTCAGGCTCAGGCGGAAGAAGAAAAAGCCCTCCCGGTCAGGCGGCACGGCCGTCTCTTCATGGCGAGGCCGGCAGAGACGGGAGCGGACGCGCGAAGCTCCGGCGCGGGCATGCCGGAGTTGACCAGAACGGACTTGGGCGGGGACGCAAGCGCGGGGCCGGCCGGAGCGAGCGGGCCGCCCCTCACGCCGCGTGCGGCGTTTCCGTGACGAAGGGACGTTCCGTCTTTGCGTCCCGGGACGCTTCCTTGTTGAGGCTCCCGCTCTGCCTCTGCGTCACGGGAGCTTCCTTGCCGAGGCTTCCGACTCTGCCTCCCGGAAAGTCTTCTGGTTTCGGAAAGGAAGACGCGGTCTTCTCCCCCCGCGGCGCACAAAAAAAGAAGCGCACGGCTTCCGAAAAAGCCGCGCGCCTTGCATGCCGATGGTATCAGCAGGAATTAGAACTTGTATTCGAAGTGCAGAGCCACGCGCCAGTCGTCTTCATAGTCGCCGGTGCGGCCATGGGAAGCGCTGGTGTCGAAGTCTTCGAGGATGTAGGCCAGTTCAAGAGCGCTGGTGAGGTTCTTGTAAATCTGGTAGGTGGACAGCATGTTGAATTCCACGGCGGAGTCGTCGGTGGTGAGGTAGTCGTAGCCGTCGCCATAAACCGCAGCATCGCCGTTCATCTTGCTGTTGGTACCGCCGATGTAGGTCACGCTGAAGTCGTGGGACAGGTCGCTCAGGAAGGAGACGCCGTTCAACTGGGCGCTCACGCCCCAGGTGCCGCCGAAGTCGCAACGGTGACCGCCGGGCAGACCCCAGGCAGCGTCGAAGTAGGTGCTGGTGCCGTCAAAATCACCGTAGACAATCGGAATCTGACCGGAGTGGGCAGGACGGTTGGCCTTGTCACCGGAAGCGAACCAGGCCATGAGGGCGGGTTCGCCGAAGCTCATAGCATAGGAGGCCTTACCCACGGCATACCAGCCTTCCTGGTTCATGGAGTCCGTGTAGTCGGCGCGGCCGTAGGCGGCGTCGAGAGCGAGGGTGACGGGGTCGAAGGGCTTCCATTCAAAGCCGCCGCCGATGACGTAGAAGTCGGCATGACCGGCGCCGCTCAGGTTGCCCTGAGAGGTAAGCATCTCGGTGTTATCGACGGTCATTTCGCCCCCCTTGGAGCCGTAGAGGACCCAGGGAGAGACGGTGAAGTTCTCAAAGGAGGCGGTGCCCACCAGACCGAACAGGTCGTACTTGGGAGCGCTCACGTCATAGTATTCGTTGGCATGGCTGCCGCGGGACATACGGGTCCAGAAGCCGGTCACGTCGAACTTGTCGCCGAGAGGCACAGCCACCACCACGCCGTCGGCCACGAGGTCGGCAATCATGGGTGAGGTGCTCGCATAAGCAGGCAGGTCAAAGGCATGACGACCCATGCGAATCTTGATATCAGTGCTCGGCACGGTCCAGTCGATGTAGGCCTGACGCATGAACACGTCGCCGCTGCGGCCCGTGGTGTCGGTACCCCAGTCGTAGGTGCCGGCCTGAAGCTGGAAGTAACCGGAAAGGTTCTCGGAGGCCACGAAGGTCATGCCCAAACGAAGACGCTGCTGAGCGTAGTCGGTGTTCTGCCCACGGAAGCCTTCGGAGCTGGACTGGAACGAGAACTGATATCTGCCGTCCATCTTGACGTCAACAGCAGAGGCCGGAGCCGAAGCGGCGGCCACAAGACCGGCCGCCAGAAGAAGAGTGGTCAGTTTTTTCATGTGCTTCTTCCTGAAATTTGGCCGCAAGCGCGGCGCTCTCACACGCCACTCCGCAGGACGGCCTCCGGCCCCCCCGACCTTCGCCACCGTCCGAACCCAACGCGGAGTGTACAAACGCGAGAAACAGGTTCTCCCAAAATAATACGGTTGTCAAGTAAACTGAAAAACGCTTTCAAGATTAACAAATTTTTTTTACTTTTTTACAAAGTTTCATCACCGCCGCGGCGTGTCGAGGCGGTCGCCCTCCCCGTCTGCGGCCGGACGCGAAGCGGAAAGGCCGGCCCGCCAGCCGGGACACACATGGGCTGGCGCCCTCCGACCAGCGGGCAGAGCAACAGAAAAAGGCGCTTATCCAGAGCCCTCCGCCCTTTGGCAAAACAACGCTTGCGGGCGGGACATCCGCCGTTTCCGCCATGGACTTCCGGAGGCTTCACGCCCGCGGTCGCAACCAGACCGGGGCCCGCCTGTTGCCGGAAGGCTGAGCGCGGGCAGGCGACGTATCGTATCGGGAACACGGCCGGATGGCATTTTTTTTGCGGCGCTAAAAAAAACGCCGCGGGGCCGCCCCGGGGACGTGGCGCGCACGGTCGGCAGCGGAACGCAGGAAAAAGGGAGGCACACTTCTGCCCGAAAGGGATGGCGGAGCGGAAAGGCGGCGGAAACACCTGGAAGACGTATCGGCGCAGAGAAGCGGCGCGTCCATGCGCGGAACAGGAGCAGAAAGCAGCGAGAAAAGGGAACTCAAAAGAAGAGAAGCAGCGCCTCCTCCCCTGTGAGGGACAGAATCAGCCGACGCCGTCTCGGAGGAAGATTGCCGGGACGCCCCAGTTCTCCGGACACAAAAATGCCTCCGACATGGGGAGAGGCTGCAGCCTCTCCCCGACGTGAACCCCGCCAGGGGGGGGGAAGGGGTCACGCATGGCTGCGGAGGTCGTCGAGGAGGAGGGGAAAGTCGGGGGGGGGGGAAGAAGCATACGTTCCGACATTTCAATGTTCGAAGTCTGTTATAGCTATTAGTGATTTTTTTGTCAATTGTTTTTTTGAGAACTCATTTCACCGCCCTTTTCTTCTCTCCAGTTCGTTCAAAAATGCCTCAAATGCGGCCTTTTTCCCAATTCTGCAATGCCGAAACGCCTCTTGTGCAGGCAAAGCAGCTCTTCTTCCACCGGGAAAATCCGACTGGAAAAAATGTAGATATCGTGTCATTTTGGTGTATTGACAGAGGGCGAGTTCACTTTTCTTTCGGGAGCGGGTCCGGCTGCCGCGCCCTCCTCCGTCTTGCCGAAGCTCTGTTTTTCACCTTGCTCTTTAAAGCACAAGTCAAATTTTTTATCCCGCTTTTGCCGCGCCCTCCTCCGCCGCAGACGAAGCAGCCCCGACCGGGGAGCGGAAAGCCTCCGCAGAAAGCGAACAGCCCGGAATCCATCCCTTTTTTTGGCAACAGGAACGCGAAAGCACGAAAAAGGCCGCCCGGCTTCCCGAGCGGCGGCATGCGGCGGCGCTCTCCCTTCATGCGGGGAGAACCCGGTCAGGCTATGCAGAGTGCTGAAGTGTCCCAGCCTCTCCCCTCCAGGCGGGGGGACCTCCTTTTCAAACTTTCGCAAAAGGCAACAGGTGAAGTCTCTCCCTTCATGAAGGGAAAAGGAAGATGACCATGTTCCAGCGGAAAAACGTCCGCCTCAGCATAACTCTGCCCTCTCCTCTGGACGGCCGCCCTCTTCTGCTTACTTTCAGATCGTCCATTCCTTTTACATACAAGGAGAGCATCATGCCAGACCACACCAGAACCTACCAGCTTCCGACAGGAGACAGGGCTCAACAGAGGCGCGACCTTATTCAATGCTTTCTGGAAGAAGAGCCCGGCAGCGGCAAGGGCCCTCATGCCTCACGCTACCGCTACGACGTGGACGCATGGGGCGATTACGGCATCTATCTGAGGCGCCCCACTCAGCTTAACAAAGGCTTTGACTTCACCGTCAACATTCAGGGAATGTACTTCAGAAACAGCAGGCGTTACAGCAACCCGAGCCATCAGGACATCTACAATGCCCTTGAGTATTGCCGGGAGGCTTTCCCCGAAGAGTACGAAAAGGTACGACAGGCCATTTCCGACATCTACTGCGGCAGGGAGTACGATTTGTCCGGCATCAACGCCACATTCTGCGATGACGAAGGACAGGAACACCCCATTCAGATTATTCTTCTGGCCATAAAATGGCTTTTCATGGAGCAGGACTGCGCCTACTGGAACTATTCCGGCAGACAGATGTTCTTCAAAGCGCTGCAGGAGGGAGGCCTGGCCTAATCCTGCGTAAAAAAAAACGAACGACGAGGAGCTCAGCCCAAAATGGGCTCCACGCCGTTCGTTTTTTCAACCTCGGCAGCCCGGAAATGCGTTGCACACGGATGATGCGCGCCCTGAGCGTAAAACCTGCGCGCCGAAAAAGCACACGATTTCGGCGGAAAGGCGGCCGCGGATGACCGCGCCGCTTCGTCCCGTGCGGGATTCGGCTTTCCGGTGCCCCCCGCACAGTTTCCGCACCAAAGCGTTCAGACTCCCGGCTGCAACGTCTTCGAGGCTAGACGAACACCTTGCCGATGATGCCGTTTTCCAGATCGCGGATATTGTAGAGGTGGTCCATGACATCGAAGGTTTCCTCAAGATTGTGGCGGGCGTTCATCCAGCCGCGTCCGTCGGTAAACCATACGAAACTGAATCCTTCAATGCCTGCGGCCTCAAGGGCGAGCGTTTTATAGCTGCGGGCCGTCTCGTTGAGCTTGCTGCCGCTGCTGCTGTAGAAATTCGTTTCCACCCCATACACCCTGCCCGGAGTGCCGACGACGAAGTCAAAGCGCTTTTCGGTCCTGCCCTGATGGGAAAGCGCTGAAAGGTCGAGGCCGAACCTTTCCGTCACCTCATGCAGGTACATTTCCCGGAAACAGTTCTCGCCCCAGACGAAACCCGCCTTTTCGAGATGGCCCGCCACCAGATTTTCCATAAGGTGTCCGCCTCTGTTCTTGCGGCCGTTGGAGTCCAGCCCCGTTTCCACGCCGGTGGCGTAATCCACAAGACTGTGCACGATGTGGTTGGAAAGCAAATCGAACAGGCCCGTCTTGCGCATGAACGCGGCATACTGCTCCACGGGAAGCGAAATGCTGGCAAAGTCGTAGATAAATTCGCCGTCCTCATCCATGGCGGCAATCTCGCAGGAACGCACGGCAAGCAGCAGAGGAATGCATTTGAGCACCTCCGGATATCGCCGGATGAGGGCTGTAAACTCATTTTCTATGTTTTGCGAGCCGACAAGGGCATTGAGAATGTTCAACTCCACCTTCATGGCCTGCACATGCTCATGCACCTTGGCGAAGTCGGTGTAGTAGCCGTAGTCCGCAATACTTTCGCGAAAGCCTGAAAGCCACGTGTTGAAGTCTCTCGGCATGCCTGTCCCCCCCCGTGTTCCGTCGCTAGATATGAGAAATCAGAAGTTCGCTGATTTTGCCTCTCGATTCGCCCCGGCAGCTTATCATGCGGGTGGCCCTCACCCTTTCAATGCGGAACGAAGCGTAAATGTCATCGAAAAACGTATCCGATTCATCAACGTTCTTCGGGTCTGAGTTGCTGACAAGAACCCCTGCGCCGCGTCTGCTCATTCTATGCGCAAAGTCCGCAAGCTCCTTCTGCGCCTTGTCGTCAAAAGGCGCTTCCGTGTAGGAAGTGAAGTTCGCCGTCTGGTTGAGCGGACGATACGGCGGGTCGAAATAGACGAAGGTATCCTTGTCGATGAAGCTTTCCGATTCCCGGTAATCACAGCAGACGATGGTCACGTTGCGCAGCGCGCGGGATACGGCGCGGATATTTTCCGCATCGCAGATGGCGGGTGCTTTGTATGCCCCCATGGGCACGTTGAAAAGACCCTTTCTGTTCACGCGGTACAGTCCGTTGAAACACGTCTTATTGAGAAATATCAGAAGAGCAGCCGTCTCAACGCCGGCAAGTTCTCCGACCTTCAGCTCATTAAACCGCTCACGGGCGGCAAGATAGTATGCCTTGCGTCCTTCCGCATCCAGCGGCAGAAAAGCCTTCTGCATGGTGGAAAGAGAAGCTATGAGAGGTTCCGCCTCGTTCCTGATGGTGCGGTACGCGTGAATGAGCTCGGCGTTGGTATCGCCTATGTACACCTCTTTCAGCTCAAAGCGGTTCAGAATGTCGAAAAGCACCGCACCGCCGCCTACGAACGGCTCGGCATACTTCACGAACCTCCCGCCGGCAAAGGGATAGTACCGGCCTATCTGCTCAAGCAGCTGTCCCTTGCCGCCGGCCCACTTCATAAAAGGCCTTGCCCGTCCGGAAACAGGTTCCGCCGCTCCGGGACAATTCGCCGTGGCCGGTATCCGCCAGTCTCCGGCATCCCAGACGGCATACGCAATCCGGCCTTCCTCACAGAGGGAGGCGACACGTTTACCGGGCATGTTCCATCTGGCCGCGGCTTCTTTCAGAGACATGTATTCCATGCAGGCACTCTTTCACGTAGCTGTTTTACCCGGTGCAGGCATACCCGAAAAACATCCGGGAAACGGCGGAAAGGGCGAAGCGGCCTGTTTCATGAGCCCGCCGCCTTCCCCGGCAAAACGCTTCCTTGTCAAGCGGGTGTCTGCCGCAGTCCGTCGGAGCCGATACGAAGAAACGACTCAGAAAATACCGGAAACGAAAAAGGCCCTGCCGAACGACAGGGCCCTGAAATCAACGGTGGTGGGGCGTGCGCGATTCGAACGCGCGACTCTCTGCTTAAAAGGCAGGTACTCTACCGACTGAGTTAACGCCCCCTCCGGTCGAAAACAGATAGCGCTATCGCCGTCCGGAGTCAAGCGAAAAAAATACGACAGGAAAAACGTCGTTGCCGGACACGCCGAACAACCTCCGGAACAGGACGGCCGGACTTCGGCCGGCCGGGGAAGAACGCGACCCCGGGCGACAGGACGCTCATGGGGCCTCCCCGTTTCCGCAAAAAATTCCTCTTCACGGGTGCGGGGAGGGACTCCCTTCTGAAGCACTCGCCTGAGCTGCTCCCGGGAAAGACGTCCCTTCCGCGACGCAAGCCCCCTCCGCATTTCCGCGTGGTTCGTCTCTCATGAAAAAATGCGCCGAAGGCTCCGGCAAGGGCCTCCGGCGCGTTCAAGCCGGACAAAAAACATGATGGCGGCGGGCACCACAGGCGCCGGCGCGCACAGGAAACGCAGGCTGGGGACGCCTCCGAGACCCCCCTTCACAGGGCGGGAGGGGTTATCGGCCGTGGGGCCCCCCTGTCCAGCCGGCCGCCGCACAGGCC
>CALUPQ010000080.1 GCA_944322695.1 uncultured Mailhella sp.
GGCGTGCGCATTGCGGCAAACGGCGCCTGGGGCACGGGCCTTCTC
This sequence comes from uncultured Mailhella sp., assembly GCA_944322695.1. Lineage (GTDB taxonomy): Bacteria > Desulfobacterota > Desulfovibrionia > Desulfovibrionales > Desulfovibrionaceae > Mailhella. The sequence continues at coordinate 46 of CALUPQ010000080.1, forward strand.
GTGACCTACGGCAAAAACCATGCCGTGGTGAGCAAAGCCGACGTGACGGCGCTCGGCCCGGGCGGCATTGCGGCCCGCTTCGACTTCGGCAGCAACCTTCTCTCCAACGACATGGAATACCGCGGCTCGTGGATATGGAAGTACTACGGCCATAACATACCGCTGACCGCCAACAACGGCTACGACTCCAGCGGTCTTCTCCTGAATCTCGACGGGCCTCTCGTCTCCACCTTCGACGTGAGCGGCCTTCTCGCCGGAAGCGAAGCCTCCATCTTCATTTCCGAAAACGCCTTCGTCAAGGACATCAACATACTTTCCGGCGCGCAGGTCATCGGGGACATCGTTTCCGAATGGGACCCGGAAAATCCGGACATCCAGCATCTGGAAAACCCGAACATCCAATTCCCGGACTCCTCGGACATTCAGGACTCCGAAGATTCTGCCTCCCAGGATTCCGAAGCCCCGGACATCCGTTTCCCCCAAAGCGCCTCGGAGCTGTACACCACCCTCACCTTCGGCCTTGCCGCGGATGAAAACGGCCGCGCCGGCGCGGCGGACGACGCCTTCGACATGACGCTCTACGGCGGCATAGACGGCGCAAAGAGCATCGACATGAGCCTTGAGGCCGGACGCCTTGCCGTGACCGATGCCGTGAACGTGCATTCCCTGAAGAATTCCGGCACCCTCGCCCTGTACGGCGCAAATGAGGAAGGCTATGCCGCCATGGTGACGACGACGTTTGAAAACGCCGAAGACGCCGTGCTGGAAACCGGCTTTTCCGCCTCCGGCCATGTGTACGGCGTGCAGGCCGCCTCCGCCTCCCTTGACGGAACGTGGGCGCTGCGCCCCGTGCGGGACTTTTATGCCGCAGGCGCCGCCATCACGCCGGAGTCCCCGGTGACGGTGAGCGGCGCGTCCGAGACGTTGAGTTTGGACGGGTTCAAGTCGGTGGTGCTAGCCGAAAACGCCTCCCCCACGCTGAACTTCACCCTGGCAGACAGCTCCGTATCCTCCCCCGTGGTCACCGTTTCCCGCGAAAGCGACGCCTACAGCCGCTTTGCGGACAACGCGGGGGCGCGCTCCCTCGGTCAGGCGCTCTACGGCGTCTCCGGCGTGGCGGAAGGCGACATGCAGAACCTCATTGCCGCGCTGGACTGGTCGGGAAAGGACGGCTCCGGCGTCACGCGCGGGCTGAACGCCCTGGGCCCGCAGGCCTATGACGCGGCCGCCCGCGCCACGCTCTCGCAGATGAACGAATACTCGGCGCTCGTGCTGCGTCACCTTCTTGCGGACGCGCCGGCCGCCGGCGAATGGCGGTTCTGGAGCAGCCCCTACGGCTCCTCCTCATGGCAGGGCGGCCGCCGCGGCGCCAGCGGCTGGCAGAGCACGGGCGCAGGCCTTCTCGCCGGAGCGGAAAAGCGTTTCGATTCCGGCCTCGCCGCAGGCGTGCACCTTGCCGCGGGCGTGCGCCGCACCACCCTGCACGGCGACGCCGCGCAGGCCGATGTCAGAACCGCGCTTCTCGGCACGCAGGCCCTTTTCGCGCCGCAGGGCTGGAACGGCTTCTACCTTGCCGCGCAGACCCGCCTCGGCGTGGAAGACGCGGACATGGAAAGAACCGTGCTCATCGGCCCCTACATTCGCCGCAACAGGAGCGACTGGACCGCGCTTGCCGGCTCCGCCATGCTCGGCGCCGGCCGGGACTGGACGTGGCAGGTCGGCGAAGGCACGCTCAGCGCCGGGCCGCTGGCCTTCGTGGAATACGCCTTTCTTCAGCGCCCGGGCTTCAGCGAATACGGCGAAGGCGCATCCCGCCTGCACCTCGAAGGCGAATACTTCGCCTCCCTGCCCCTGACCCTCGGCATGCACGCGCTCTGGAGCACCACGCTTGCAAACGGCGCCGGCCTCTCCCTCGACGCCATGGCCGCATGGCAGCACGAACTGGCCGACCCCGTCTTCCATACCCGCGCCTCCTTCAGGGACTACGGCGACTTCTCCTTCTCTTCCGCCACCGATACCGCGGGCCGCGACGCCATGCTCCTTCAGGGCGGCGTGACGCTCGAAATCCCGGACAGGGCCTTCTTCATGCGCCTCGGCGTGGGCGGCGAGCTCTTCCGGGCCGACGCCTCCGCCGCCGGAGCCTCCCTCTCCCTCGGCTGGAAGTTCTGAGGAGCGGGGCAAACGCAGGGCGGAACCGGCATGACCGGAAGGCCGTCCCCATGAAGGCCCCCAAAAAACGCGCCGTAAGCCAAAAGACAGGCGCAGGGCTGCCCGCCAACACACCGGCTGAAAAAACAACAAACGCAAAAGCCGACGGAGCGACATGGTCGCCCGCCGGCTTTTTCAATAGGAAACCGGTTTCCGCAAAGAGCGCTACGGCTTCAGCTGAAGAGCCTCGCGGATGTCCTTCTCCAGCAGAGCGACGACCGGACGGCGGACAAGCCGCAGCCGGCCGCCTTCACATGTCGTCCTCGGAAATGCTCCGGATAAGCTCCACAAGAGAAATCTGCAGCCCTGCGGCAAGCTTGTCCAAGGTTGCGAGCGTAGGCGAGGAAGGCTTGCTGCTCTCCAGTTTCTGAAGGTACTTGTAGTCAATGCCGGCCCTCTGGGCCAGAGACTCCTGCGTCAGTCCCCGGGCCTTCCTGAGAGCCCTGAGCGTCCGGGCAAAATGCACGTCGATAGGTTCCATTGACTGAAAATAGAAACTCGTCTATGAACAAAACACCGCATATATACGGTGTAATCATCATATTTAGGTATCGTTGGAAAAGAGTCGTCTCTCCCGGCTTTTTTCCTCAGATGGAGGAAATTTCACATGAAAACCCTTTCGAGGACCATGATTCTTCTGAGTTCCCTTGCGCTCTCCGGATGTGCGACGCTGTTCGGAGGCGGCACGTCTCAAACCGTCAATCTGATTCCGAGCGATGGAAAAACGCACAAGGTTTCCATCAATGCTCCCGGTCAGGCGGAATATGACACCGAAATCCCGACGAGCATTCCCGTCAATAAGTCCCGCAAAGATATTGTGGTTACCGTACATGAGGACGACCATGTAAAGCAGGATACGAACATCGTGGAATCAAAGATGGACTCCTGGTTTCTGGGAGACGTGGTTGCCCTCAGTCTGCTGAGCTCCTCCATCGACTGTCTTTCCGGCGCAGCATGGCGGTACGACGACAACGTCACCATCGAAGTCACGCCGAAGGACGGAACAGAGGCTGACAAAAAAACCGCAGACGCACAGCAGGCCGACGCCTTGGCAGCAGAACGCGAAGCCGGCGGGGACCGTTGATGCCGCAGCGTTCGGAAACATGGAAAGGCAGTACCCTGTTGAGTCTGCTGCTGCTTCCTGCTTTTTCCACATCAGCCTGCGGAGGCGGATTTGATGACCATGTCTTCATCGAATCCGCTTCCTTCGTTCTGGTCGCCGAGAGTCAATCCTCTTTGTCCACCATTTTCGGACATGGTTTTCTGAAACTTGAGAGCAAGAGGGGAACGCATGCATTAAGTTATTATAATACGTTCGATTCCACACTTAAATCTTTTGCAGAGGTCGTGACCGGACACTCCGAAGGCGTGTATGTGCTGATGCCCTACAAAGAAATGAGAGACTCTTATATCAAAAAGCAAAGACGCTCTCTCTGGGAATTTGAATTGCAGCTTTCGGAGCAGGAAAAAGCAGCCTTGAAAGAGCGCATCGGAGAACTTGAGGGGCTTAGGGACACCTATAATTTTGTGCACAACAACTGCTGCACGCAGATGGAAAAGCTGCTGTGCAGCGTCAATCCTTCCTTCGAATATGCTCCGCTGAAAACGTTCAAGACGCCTCTCGAGTATGCAAAGTTCCTGACAAAGCAGCATCTCGTGGACGCCATACGTTATCTTCCCGCCGGAAAGACAACGCCGGGCGACATTCCCCGCATATGGGAATACCCTTCGACAACGAAATTCTCTCTGGGAAGAACGGGAAAAGGCACGATGCTGGAACTGGCCTCCGTGTATCACGACAAAAACCAGCCCCGCACCTTTGAACGTGACGTGGATACCCGGATTCTGGGGCTTTCTCTGCACCTTGCCGACGACTTCGACACGGCTCCCGACGCCGCCGTGGACCTATTCAGGCTGACGGCCTACGAAGCGCTGACAACTTCCGTGGAACTGCGGTATCATGACGGATTCACCTGCAGAGCGGGACTCGGAAGCAGCATGCGCGGCAGAAACGTCCTGTGCTACATCATTCCGTACGCAGGCGTACGGGAAAACAAACCCTTCGTCTCATCGACGCTGGGCATCACCATCAAGGGTTTCAACAGGCTGAGCGGCTCCGCAGAATATGACCGGGGCTCCGACGGCTCCCGCCTGAAATGCACGCTCACCTGTCAGATACATGACGACATGGATATTCAGCTTTCCTGCATCCGCGAAAAGGGTGAAACCGTCTTCTCCCTCGGGATGGGCATGTATTTCTGACAAAGGGAAAGGGTCCGCCTTCAACTCTTCGATTTCCCCTTCTTCGTCTGCCTGAGACGGGGTCCCTTCTCCGCCTCGCACGGGCACACGCTTCCCATGACCTGCTCTCTTGCGCCCTTGGCCGGCGCGCACAGGGAGACGGCGGCATTCTTCAGCATGCCGATGGGGGTGAGGGGCACGGCGGCCCAGTCCACCCGCAGCCCCAGAAGCGCGCCCACGGGCACGGGCAGCGGCGCGAGATTGAGCGGAGCCGCGGTTCTGCGAAGCGAGGCCATGACGCCGGGCGCGCCGTCCGGCCAGGTGCTCTCGCCAAGAAGCAGCGCGGATACGAAAACCATGGGACGGCCCGGGCAGGCGCGGCGCACCATGGAGTAAAGCTCCCACGGCTTCACCCCGCGCGGCGGCTCCTCGCAGGCGGAGCAGGCCTCGTCTTCCGGCGCGGTCCAGTGCGCGTGGGGGCTCCTCGGCACGCCCGCCAGCGAAAAGCTGTTCCATTCCATGACGATGATGCCGCGGGCGGACACGCGAAGCGCCTCCTCAAGCCGCGCCGCCCCTCCGTTCTTCGGCCCAAGGCCGTGATGCACGAGCACGGCGTAGTCGAAGCTGCCGTCGTCGAAGGGCAGATGCGCGGGGCTGCCGCACACGTATTCCACGCGCGGGCCCGTCTGCTCCCGCGCGGCGGCAAGGCAGGCCGGGGAGCGGTCCAGCGCCGTCACGTCAAACCCCGCCTCCCAGAAGAATTCCGGGGAGAAGCCGGCGTTCAGTCCTATCTGGAGCAGCGAGGAGCCGCGGCGCTTCCAGCCGGAAATGAGCTGATGCAGCACCCGCTGGCGGGCTTCGGAAAGAAACTGACGGCGGTATTCGGCCATGGGTCATCTCCTCGGGGCGGCCCTGCCCCTGTCACAAAGCCGTTGCACAGGCGCGAGCGTCAATCCATCGCGTCCGACGTTCCGGCACGCGTTCCGTGAAGGGAAAGGCCCGCCGTTTCTGAAACCGCTCAGCGCGGAGCGTTTCGAAAAGCGAGCCGAGAGGCAAAAACGGGCGGCTCTTCCATGGTAAAACAGGGGGAGCTTCCGTGCGGAAGGCAAAAAGCGCCCGCGGCAGGTTCCGCAAGGCGCCGCAGTCCCTGAAGCGCCCGGCAAAAACCGGAGGCCTCCCGTGACCGGCAAACGAAGCGGGCTTTCCGCTCCGGAAAAACGCCGGGCCCGGAAGTTTTGCCGGACCGGGCAGGACGCTTTTGCTCCGGCCCGGAAACGACGCCCGAAAAGTCCCGGGTCGCTGAAAGACGCTACTTTTCCTCGTCCCCGTCGTTCATCCAGCGGCTCAGCGCGTCCACGATGCGGCGCGCCTGGTCGTTGCTGGATATGGAGAACTTGGACTGCTGACGGTATTCCCCGCCGGTCTTTCTGTAGCGGCGGATGACGTAGCGGTCCGGCCCGTAGGTGTCGTTTTCCTGCCACTCGCGGTAGCGGAACAGCACCGTGGCCCACGACCCCTTGGACAGCACTTCCTTGTCGATTTCCTTGATTTTGAGGATGCCGTCTTCCTCGTAGTCCACCGTGAGTTCGTCAACCGTATTGTTCATGGAAGCATCTCCCGAATCGTTGTTGTCACACCCCGCGCCCCTGCGCGGGAAATTTCTTCTCCACGGGCCTTCCGCCCGCCTTCCGCCGGAGCGCGCCGGGCCGCACCGCGCCCTTTGCGCGTCCATGCCTGCTCCCCGGAAAGGTCGCCTTTCCACGGAAGGCGGCCCTTTGCGGCGTCGCGTTCCTCCTGCGGAAAGACTCCGGGCCTGTTCCGCCGGAGCGCTGACGCGCGGGGGAAAAATCGAATCCTTCACCGCGCTCGATGATTCCCCCAAAAACGCTGACGCGCGCCCGAGGGAAAACCGCATCCTCACGACCTCACCCGTACGGTCGAAGCCGCTGACGCCCGCGGGAAAAAACAGCCTGACGCCCTTCGGCAATGGCCTTTCCCTGCGCTCCCGCGTGGAAAAAGCCGCCCGCCGCCCCCGCTTTTCAGCGCCGGGCGCGGAAAAATTCCTGAAGCAGGCCCGCGCAGGCCCTCGCCTCCACGCCGCCGTAGCTCCACGGCGCGGCGCCCGTCTGCGCGTAGTCGAGCCCTTCAAGGCAGGAGCACACGGCCCCGGCCCGGGCGTCGGACGCGCCGAACACCACGCCCGCCACCCGCGCCTCGCGGATGGCTCCCGTGCACATGAGGCACGGCTCCAGCGTCACCACCAGCACGCACCCGCCGAGGCGGTGATTGCCCGCCGCGGCCGCGGCGCGGCGCAGGGCCAGCACTTCGGCATGGGCGGTGGGGTCGTGCGAGGTTTCGGTCTCGTTGTGGGCCCCGGCCAGCACGCGCCCCTCGAAGTCCACCACCAGCGCGCCCACGGGAACCTCGCCGAGGCGCGCGGCACGGCGCGCAAGACGCAGGGCGCGCCCCATGAGCGCACGCCAGCTCGTTCCGGCGGGAGCGGGAGGCTCCGGCCCCCACGCGGGGAAGGCCCTCCACCGCTCCTCTTCCGGGCAGACATTGCAAAGCCGCATCAGAGAACCACGCGGCGACGGATGGTGCTGAGCACCTCTTCGGGCGTGTCGCACACGGTCACGTAATCCAGTTCGTCCTCTCTCAGATATCCGTCCTTTATCATGCGGTTGCGTATCCAGTCCAGCAGGCCGTCCCAGAACGCATGGCTGTAAAGAATGATGGGGAAGGGCTTGATGCGGTGCGTCTGCGCCAGCACGAAGGCTTCGGAAAGCTCGTCGATGGTGCCCATGCCGCCGGGCATGACCACGTAGGCCACGGAGTACTTCACGAACATGAGCTTGCGGATGAAGAAGTAGCGGTAGTCGCTGCGTATGCTCAGGTACTTGTTGGGGTCCTGCTCCATGGGCAGGTGGATGTGCAGGCCCACGGAAGGCGCGTTCGCCTCGCTCGCGCCGCGGTTGCCCGCTTCCATGAGGCCCGGGCCGCCGCCGGTGATGATGCCGTAGCCCGCCTCGCCGAGGGTTCTGGCCACGCGCCGCGTCTCCTCGTACATGGGATGCTCCTCGCCCGGACGGGCGGAGCCGAAAATGGAAACGCAGGGCGGAAGACCGCTCAAATCCTCGAAACCGTCCACGATTTCGGCCAGTATGCGGAAAAGTCGCCAGGATTCCTGGGCGGAAAGCGTATCTATGATGTACTGCTGAGAATTCGTGCTCATAATCTGCTCCTGTAACAGATTGGAAAGCCTCATCATAGCCTGCGCGCCCGCGGCGTGCAAGTAGCCCCCCGGAAGGGCGCGGCCGCCCGGCGGAACGCGTCCCCGTCTCCCCCCCGGCGGAACGCGCCAGCTTCTCCCCCCATCCTCCCGCCTGAAGCCCATGCGCAACGGCGGATGCTTTTTCCGCACTCCCGGCGCCACGGCGGGCGACAGAGCGGAAGACGCGCTCCCCCGCTCCCCGCTGTTCCCCGCACCTGCCGCCTTTCGCCCGCTCCATGCTTCTCCCTGTGCCTTCCGCCTTTCCCCGTGCCTCCGCCCCGGAAACTGCGCCTTCCCTTTCCGAAGATGCGGCCCCGTTCCCCGCGTCCCCTTCCATCCTCCCCACCATTTCGGCAGCTGGGACGACTTGTACCGCCGTTCCCCGCGTCCCCTTCCCTCCTCTGCCAGCTCCGCAGAATGCCGCGCCCTATCTCCCGCTGCGCCCGTATCCGGCGCATCCCTGCCACGCTTGCCGGCTCCTCCCTTCCCTGCGCCGTCCTTGCGCATCGCCGATAAAGGGCCTATACTGCCATTTTACGGGACCATAATCCATGGAGCTGTTTTTATGAAGATTACCTTTCTGGGCGCCGCCCAGACCGTGACGGGTTCCTGTTACGTCATAGAGACGCCTTCCGCCCGTTTCGCCGTGGACTGCGGCATGTTTCAGGGCAACTCCGCCATTGAGACCCGAAACTTCGAAACGGACAACTACCGGCCCGAATCTCTCGATTTCATACTGCTCACCCACGCCCACATCGACCACTCCGGGCTTCTTCCCCGCATGGTGAAAAAGGGCTTCAAGGGCAGCATCTACTGCACGGCTCCCACGGCGGAGCTTGCGGACATCATGCTCGAGGACAGCGCGCACATCCAGGAAATGGAGCACGACTGGAAGAGCCGCCACAACAAGCGCCGCGGCGAGCCCGAGGAGCAGAACGCCGAAGCCCTGTACGGCGCCGAAGACGCCGAGGAGACCACGAAGCTGCTGCGCCCCGTGGACTTCGGAAAGGAAATCACCCCCGCCCCCGGCGTGAAGGTGGTGTTCCGCTACGCCGGGCACATTCTCGGCGCGGCCATCCTCGACATCACCGTGGATGAGGACGGCAAGAGCACGCATCTCGTCTTTTCCGGCGACCTGGGCCGTCCGGGCGCACTGCTTCTGCCCGACGCCGAAACGCCCTCCACGCCGGACTGGCTTTTCGTGGAGTCCACCTACGGCGACCGCGACCACAAGGGCGAGGCCGACACGCTGAAGGAACTGGCCGAAGCCATCGCCTACAGCTATTCCCACAGGGAAAAGGTCATCATTCCGGCCTTTGCCGTGGAGCGCACGCAGGAAATCCTCTACAGCCTGCTCATCCTGAAAAAGCAGGGCGGCATTCCCGAAAACATGCCCGTCTATGTGGACAGCCCCCTCGCCTCCAAGGCCACGCAGGTGTTCATGAAGTACATGGACCACCTGAGCACGCCGGAATTCACGGCCGAAGACTTTGCGGCCACTCCGGACGGCTTCATCCGCTTCACGCAGGACGTGAAGGAATCGCAGGAGCTCAACACCATGAAGGGCCCCGCCATCATCCTGTCCGCAAGCGGCATGTGCAACGCGGGCCGTGTGCGCCACCATCTGCGCCACAACCTGTGGAAGCCGGGCGTGAGCGTGGTGTTCGTGGGCTATCAGGCCATGGGCACCCCGGGCAGAAAGCTGGTGGACGGCGCCAAGACCCTGCGTCTCTTCGGCGAAGAAGTGGCCGTGGCCGCAAAAATCTTCACCATCAACGGCTTCTCCGCCCACGCCGGACAGAGCCAGCTTCTGGAATGGATTGGCTCCATGGCGCGTCCGGGCATGAACATCGCCCTCGTGCACGGCGAACCCAGGGCGCAGGAAATCCTCGCCGGGCTCATCAAGGAGCGCTTCGGCATCACGCCCTTCATTCCCGAATATCTGGAAGAGGCCACCATCGAAGGCACGGCCGCGGAAGTGCGCGCGCCGAGCCCGACCCGCACCAGGCCCCGCGTGGACTGGAACTTCCTTGCCGGAGAGCTGGAACAGCGCGCCGCGCAGGTACGCGCGCGCCTCGCCCGCATCGACGACATTCCCTGGGAAGAACAGACGGAACTGCGCGACCGCCTCGTGGAAATCGAGCGCGACCTCGTGCTCTTCCTCTCCCGCCTGTAGAACGCCGCGCGTTCCGCGCCCGAAGCCCGGCACGGAACGCGCGCCCTCATCCTCCGGCCGAAGCCTGAAGCGGCGGTGGCCGAAGCTCCTGCGGCTTGCCCCGGACAAGGCGGCCGCTCTTTTCTCCGGCCGCCCCGGCGACCGGACCCGCGCCCCTTCGGCGCGGCCATCTTCAACCCGGAAGGACGGACCTTCCGGCGGCGCGCCCCGTGCCCGCCCTGTCAGGAACATGTCATGCGAATCATTGCCGGAGCCTGTCGCGGAAGGACGCTCCACACCGTAACCGGTCCGGGCTACAGGCCCGCCATGGGAAAGGTACGCGAATCTCTTTTTTCCATGCTTGAAGCGCGCGGCGTCGTGTGGGGGGCCGTGCGCGTGCTCGACGTGTTCGCGGGCAGCGGCAGCCTCGGCTTCGAGGCGCTGAGCCGCGGCGCCCTTTTTGCCGACTTCGTGGAAAAGGACCACAAGGCCGCGGAATGTCTGCGCAAGAACGCCGCGAACCTGGGTCTTGCCGAGCGCTGCGCCGTGCATGAGGAGGACGCGCTGCGCGTCACCGCCCGCCGCCCGCAGGAGCCCTGCCAGCTCATCTTCATCGACCCGCCCTACGGGGCCGACCTGTTCAAGCCCGCGCTCAGGAACATCATGCGTCAGGGCTGGCTCGCCGACGACGGCTTTCTCATCGCGGAAGTGGAAAAGGGACTGACCCTGAAAGCCGACGCCCAGTACGATTTGCGTCTTGAGGCGGAAAGAATGTACGGCAATACGAGGATACTGGTATGGGTGAAGAACGCATAGCCGTCTATCCCGGCACCTTCGACCCGCTCACGAGCGGGCACGAATGTCTCATACGGCGCGGTCTCGAACTGTTCGACACCGTCATCGTGGCCGTGGCCAGAGACTGCGGCAAGAACCCGCTCTTCTCGCTGGAAGAGCGCGTGGACATCGTGCGCGAGGTGTTCGGCAGCACGCCGGGCGTGAAGGTCATGCCCTTTGCCGGGCTGCTTGTGGAATTCGCCGCCGCCAACAACGCCAAGGCCATTCTCCGCGGTCTGCGCGCCGTTTCGGACTTCGACTACGAATTTCAGATGGCGCTCATGAACCGCAAGCTCGAAAAGAGGGTGCAGACCATCTTCCTCATGTCGGATTTGCGCTGGATGTACATAAGCTCCACCAACATCCGCAACGTGGCCTCCCTCGGCGGGGACGTGCGCCGCCTCGTGCCGGACACGGTCATTCCGCGCCTGCGCCGCGCCTACGGCCTGCCCGAAACCTGGCCCGAAGTGTCCGTGGGCAGCAAGAGCCTTCTCGGAGCAGCCGCCTGTTCCGTGCCCGAAACGGAAAACGGCGCGGACTGAAGCGGCCGCCGGTCAGGAAAGGCCGTCCTGCTCGAACGCCCGCGGGCTTTTCCTGAAAAAACGCCGTGCCCCTTCGCGCCACGCTCCGCCTCCGGGTCCCTTTCAACACGCAAGGAAGCAAGATGAATCCTCCGGTGCTCTGCATCGCCGGGCCCACGGGCTCCGGAAAAACCGCCGCGGCCCTGCATCTGGCCGCCGTGCTGGAAAAGGCGGGCCGCCCGGCCTGCGTCATCAACGCCGATTCAAGGCAGGTCTATCGGGACTTTCCCATCATCACCGCCCAGCCCACGGAGGAAGAGCGGAGCGTATGCCCGCATCTTCTCTACGGCTGGCTCGAAACGCCGCGCAAAATATCCGCCGGTCAGTGGACGGACATGGCGAAGGACGCCATCGAAAAGACCCTTGCCGAAGGCCGCGTGCCCATGCTCGTGGGAGGCACGGGCTTCTATATGCGCGCCCTGCTCGACGGCATAGCCGACATTCCTCCCGTGGATGCGGCCATCACCGCGCGTCTCACGCAGGAATGCCGGGAAAAGGGAGCGCCCGCCCTGCACGCGCGCCTTGCCGCCGTGGACCCCGCCTACGCCGCGAAAATCCATCCCAACGACAGCCAGCGCAACGTGCGCGCGCTGGAAGTGTGGGAAGGCACGGGAAAAACCTTCAGCTGGTGGCACTCCAACGCGCAGAAGCCCCTGGCCTGCAACGTGCTGCGCCTCGGCGTGGGCCTGCCCCTGCCGGAACTCACTCCCCATCTTGAAACGCGCATCCACGCCATGCTGAAGGCCGGAGCCATGGACGAGGCGCACCGCGCCCTCGCCCTCTGCCCGGACACCGACGCGCCCGGCTGGAGCGGCATCGGCTGCGCGGAAATGGCCGCCCATCTTCTCGGCAGAATCTCCCTTGAGGAATGCGTGAGCCTCTGGGCGCGCAACACAAGGGCCTATGCCAAGCGGCAGTGGACGTGGTTCCGGGCCGATGAGCGCATACGCTGGTTCCGTCCTGGAGAGTTCAGGGCCATGGAAGAAGCGGCGAGCCGCTTTTTCAGCTCCGCAGACTGAAATTCCGCGTCCGCAAAGCCCTGTGCCGCAAGTTTGCCCGGCGGCGCTTGACAGAGGGAAAAAGCCGCGTACACCATGAGGAAACTTGCGAGAGGAGGCTTCCCATGACCACCGTCCTTTACCGGAAAAACGACCTCGAATTCTGCTTCAGCGACAGCTTCGAAGGCAGGTTTCTCCTGTCCCTGCTGGAAAACATGAAGGAAAAAATCCTCAGCTCGGCCTGGGACGACTACGACGAGGTGCATCACTGCTGCAAAATCATCCACGATTTCGGCCAGCAGCCGGGCGTGGTCATGGACTTTCACACCCTTCGCAGGGCCGACGAACAGCTCGGCATGGTCATGATGACGCACGGCGCCATCGACCCGCACATCTACTCCTGCTCCGGCCTGTCCATTTCCGACCCCGTGGACCAGGTGCTCCTGCTCAGCTACTTCCACATTTCCCCCGCCGGGCGCGGCAACGGCACCTTCTGGCTGCGCGACCTCATCATGCCCCTGTACGCGGACCAGGGATACACGGCCATCTACCTGAAGACCAGCCATCCCAAGGCCTTCCCCCTGTATGACAGGCTCGGCACCGTCATCGGCAACTACACCTTTCCCAGCGACAACGGCGTGCACATGCGCGTCGGCCGCATCTACCGCATACCGCTTCAGGAAAAGCCCTTTCCCAAGGATTAATCATGCCCTGCATCGTGTTCGACATGGACGGAGTCCTCATCGACTCCGAACGCCTCGTGCTGCGCTCATGGGAGTGCGTGGGCCGCGACCTCGGCATCGACGGCCTGCATGAGCTCTTCTACCGCTGCATCGGCACCACGCACGCCAGCACCAGAGTCCGCTTTGCCGAACGCTTCGGCGACAGGGTGGATTACGACGACTTCCGCAACCGCACCCGCGTCTATTACATGCAGTTCACGAAGGACGGCGTGCCCCTCAAGCCCGGCGTCATGGAGCTGCTCTCATGGCTTCGGGAGCACGGCTGGCGCACCGGGCTCGCCAGCTCCTCGCGCGAGGCCAACGTGCGCCGCAACATGGACGTCACGGGCATGGGACCGTATTTCGACACCCTCGTCTGCGGCGACATGCTCACGGTGAGCAAGCCCGCGCCGGACATCTACCTGCGCGCCTGCGCGGAACTTTGCGCGGAGCCCTCCCTCGCCTACGCCGTGGAGGATTCGCGCAACGGCATCATCGCGGCGAGCGCCGCCGGCATGAAGGCCCTGCTCGTGCCCGACATGGTGCCCCCGGACGAGGTCATGAGAAGCCACGCCGCCGCCGTCCTTCCCGACCTTCTGGCCGTGCGCGACTACCTCGCCGCCGAAGAGACCAAAAGCGCATGATTCAGGACATCGCGCCCCGACGCTTTTGCAACGACTTTCTGCGCCTTGCCCCCGAAGGCGGCGACCTCGTGCTCGACTTCTCCGCCGAAGGGCTGCTTCTGGCAAACGGACGGCCGCCCGCCGTGGAGGCATGGCGGAAAAGCCCGGCCGCCGAAAATGCGGCCCTTCTCTACGCCTTCCGCCTGACAGGGGAAGCAGGCTCCGCGGGAGCGCCCCTCCCGGCCTTCGAAGCCACCGTCACGGCGCGTGACGCGGAAAAAAGCGTCGCCTCCCTGCCCGAAAGCGCGGAAGAGCGCTTCTTCCTCGCCCTGCGCGCCGGAGACGCCGAAGCCCCAACGCCGGAGCCGTGGCAAAGAACGGCCCCCCGCGCCCTGCGCCAAGCGCCCTCTCCCCTGCCTCTCGTGGCCGCCACGGGCCTCCACCTGCACCACTGGTACGACACTCACCGCTTCTGCCCCCGCTGCGCCGCGCCCCTGAAGCACGCCGACAAGGAGCGCGCCCTCGCCTGCCCGGCCTGCGGCCACATCGTCTATCCCGCCATAGCTCCCTGCGTCATCGTGGCCGTCACGCACGAGAACCGGCTGCTCCTCACCCGCTACGCCCGCCCCGGAGCCACGCACTTCGTTCTCGTGGCCGGCTTCGTGGAAATCGGCGAAACAGCGGAGCAGGCAGCCGCGCGCGAAGTCATGGAGGAAACGGGCCTGCGCATAAGGAACCTGCGCTACGCGGGCAGCCAGCCCTGGGGCCTCTCCGGTACGCTCGCCGTGGGCTTCGTCGCCGAACTCGACGGACCGGACGCCATCCGGCTCGACACTTCGGAACTCGCCGAAGCCCGCTGGGTCAGCCGTCCGGACATTCCGCCCTGCCCCTCCTCCGATTCCCTGACCATGAACATGATTGCACGCTTCGCCAAAGGCGAACTCTGAGACGCCTTCCCGCGGGATGACAGGACACCTTCCCCCGCCCAAAACGCACGACAACGATGAAAAAAGCCTGCATGACGTGTCCGCCGGGCCTCTTCAGGCGTCCGCAAAGCCCCGCATCGACGCTCCCGCCTGAAAAAAAATGAAAAAAGTGCGAAAAACCCCTTTTTTCCTCTTGCCAAAGGCGGGCTCTTCCTATACAAGTTTCTTCGTTGTGCCGAGGTAGCTCAGTTGGTAGAGCAGGGGACTGAAAATCCCCGTGTGGGCAGTTCGATTCTGTCCCTCGGCACCATATTTTTTAAAGCCCGGACGCATCGCTCCGGGCTTTTTTTGTCTGCGCGCTCCGTTTTCTCCGCTTCCGCCCCCCGCCGGGCGAAAATTCTGGACGAAGCAGGCTCCAGACGCCGAAAAAGCAGCCGCAGGGCAAAAGAAGAAGTCCGCCCCCTGGGCAAAAAGCCTAGCACGCGCCTCTCCTGCCCCGGTCTGCCGCAGGAGAAACTCCCCTGCCCTTTTCCCAAGTCCTGCCATGCGCCTTGCAACGCATGGGAGCAGGACGGGCAAGGCTTCCCTCCACCCGCCGGACGAAGCAGGCTCCGGAGCACCTGTCCGGGCGGCCCGCTCCGTCAGCCGGACATCGTGGAAAAAGCCTCTTTCCGAACGCCCACGAAAAAGGACGACGCGCCCCGGCTTCTTCGGCCGGAAAACGACAGCAGGCATGACGGCCCCCGCCTGGGCACGCAACGTGGCGACGCTTTTCTCCGGACGCACAACGACAGGAAGTTTCACCGGGCGCACAGCGACAGGCGCGAAAAAGACGCAGGACGCAGCAGCAGGCCCGGCGGATGCCCGGCCACGCATGAAACGCGGGTCTTGCCTGTCTTCGGCGTTCAGAAGATTGAAGATGCCCCGGCCACGCATGAAGCGCGCCTTTGCGCGAAGGAAAGAGCGCCTTCCCGCCTTTTCGGGGTCAGGACGAGACCCTTCCGCCCTCTTCCGGGCGGGCAGACTCGTCCGCAGAGCAGGACTCGGCGAGCACGTTATAGAGCTTTTCCAGCTCCAGCGGCCGATAGTAGTAATAGCCCTGTATCATGTCGCAGCCGGCCTCCTTGATGAGCTCATTCTGCGAGCCGGTTTCCACGCCTTCCATGCACACTTCCTTGCCGAACCTGTGGCAGGCGTACACGATGCTGGAAATGAAATTCCTCTTTTCGTCCGACTTGGCGATTTCCTCAAGAATGAAGCGGTCGATTTTAATGATGTCCGTGGGGTACTGCAGAAGCATGCGGAAGGAGGAATAGCCGCTGCCGAAATCGTCCAGCGCGAGCCGGATGCCCTTCTCGCTGCAGAACTCGACGAAACGGCGCAGCTTCTCCACGTCGGCGTCCATGCAGCTCTCGGTCATTTCCGCCACCAGGAAGGAGCCGTCGAGATTGTACTTGCCGAGAGTCTGGGCCATGAACTCCGGGAAGGTCCTGTCCGCCATCTGCTGGAGGCTGACGTTGAAGCTCAGGTAGAACGACGGGTCGTAGGCGCGCACCCGCAGGGCGGTGCACACGGTCTGGTCGAACACCCACCGGCCCACGAGGTGAATCATGTTGTTCTTTTCCAGCAGCGGGATGAACTCGGCAGGCGACACCTCCCTGCCCTCGAAGCGCCAGCGCACCAGCGTCTCTCCGCCCGTCATTCTTCCCGTGACGCTTGAGACGATGGGCTGCACCACGATGCGGAAGTTGTTCATCCCGTGCAGGACGTCGTGGCTGAGGGCAAGGGCCATGTTGGAAAGCTGGCGGCTCTTGCGGATGTTGTCGGCGGAGTATTCCACGTAGTCCTGATGCAGCTCGTGCTTGGCGATGCGGATGAGGGACACAATCTGCTCGAGAAAATCCTCGGGCATGACGTTCTTGCCGGGATAATCCACCAGCGCGAACGCGCACGGCTGCTGAATGGGAACGCCGAACACGACGTAGCGCTCCGCCACGATTTCACGGATGCGGCTCACCATGTCCTGCCGGCTTTCGGTGCAGCCCGCATCCACGATGGCCACGCAGCGCATTCCCTCAAGCCTGTAGAACGACATCTTGTCGGAAAGTTTTTCCTCCAGCTCCGCGGCGATGCTCCGGATGAGGTTGTCGCCGTAGGCCCGGCCGCGCGTGCTGTTGATTTCCATGAAGTTGTTGAGGCTGAAGCCTATGGCGTACGTGCTCTCGCCCTTCTTGCGCATCTCGTCCAGGCTGCGGAACATGATGGCCTCGCGGGGGAAGTTGGTCACGGGGTCCACCACGAAGTTCTCGTCCTGATGCGTCACCCGGCCGGAAAAGAACAGCGGCACGCTCCTGTCCTCGCTCCACTTCAGAATGCCGTAGCAGCGCACCCAGATGGTCCCGTCCGACGTGCGGACCTGATAGCGCAGGTCGTGGAAGCTGCGCTTCTCCCGAAGCAGGGCGTCCATCTCCTGCCGGTACATCTCCCGTCCCCTCGCCGTGGCGATTCGCTTCGCCCAGTCCTGCAGAAGCCCGGGAACGATGTTGCCCGCAAAGCCGAATTCGTCGCGCATGTTGTCGGAAATGTAGAACATGTCCTTCTGCATGTCGCCGAAATAGAAGTAGCTGGTCGTGTTCTGCATGGCTATGGAGTGGAAGAACATCTCGAAGTCGCAGTAGGTCGAGTTCACGAACTGGTAGAACAGGCTTTCCGACCTGCTGCCCGGCTGCTCCCGCAGCTGTTCCCGGCGCTCCACCCCGGGTATGCGGCGGTTCAGGGCGTAATACTCCCGCTTGTCGTGATACATGACGTTGTCGGCGCGGGAGATGAGCTCCTCCAGAAGCAGGGGACTTTTGTCGGACCAGGCATAGCCCACCGCCACATGATGCTTGTCCTCCCGCACGCTCTGCTGAAGCAGCCTGACCTTCTGCAGGAAGGCCTCCTCCTCCGCATCCTCAAAGACCACGACGAACTCGTCCCCGCCGGCACGGAAAATGGTGGAAACCTGCACGGCGTCGAGAATGAGCTCGTAGGCGTGGCGTATGAGCCTGTCGCCGCCGTCGTGTCCGAGCGTGTCGTTGACCTGCTTGAGCCCGGTGATGTCGCAGAATATCACCCCCAGCGAGGAGCCCTGCCACGACCCGTCGTAGCGGTCGAACAGCGCGTTGCGGTTGAACGCGCCGGTGAGCGAGTCGCGAAAGCTCATGGCGTTCAGCCGCCGCAGCAAATCGCGCCGCCGCAGCAGCGAAACGATGAAATAGCCCAGCACCCTGAAAAGCGAGCCGATGAGGTAGAGCCCGTCCCTGTCGGGATTGTCTACGCCGATGAAGCCTATGACGCGGTCTTCCATGCACAGCGGCCCCGCCGTCAGCGTCCGGATGCCCTGCGGCTTCAAAATGGCATAGGAAATCGGGTACTCCGTGCGTATCTCCTCGATGTCCTTGATGACTATGAGCTGCCTTTTGCTGAAGGCGTCCAGCCACCACTGAAGGGAGCTGTGCGGCAGGTTCTGAAGAATGTCCTTCTGCGGAAGCGCGTCCGGCGCGCACCACTCGTACGTGTTGCTCGCCACGGTATCCGTCAGTTCGAAGACATAGGCCCGGTCGCAGTGGAACGTCCTGCCGATGTAGGCCAGAATCGTCTCCAGCGATTCGTCGGGGTTCATCGTGGAAAAAATCTGCTGAAGGCACTCGTTGAGAATGTTTTCGTTCTTCGTGGAAATATAACTTCCGTCCGAAGCAGAGCTCTTGTCGCTGTCAACGGCTATTTCAATGCGATAATTTCTTTCATTATAGACAAATTTTGAAGTCTTAATCAGGAACTTCTTATTCATGAAGACGTTCCTGTGCACCCAGGAAATGAATTTCTTTTCGGCAAGCGCTTCATTATTGCAGAAACTGCACGGCCTGTCTCCGCCCTGAAGAACTTTATAGCATTTCTTGTGGGCGTATTCCTTTTCAGAATAGTAGCCGAGAGACTCACGAAGTTGTTTGTTCATGTACACAATTTCGTGGCTTTCCATATCCGCGATATATACCATTTCATCCATTTCTTCGAAAATGGCTGAAAGAAAACTTATCATACGCGCGCACCTGCTATGTTCAGCTCTGTACAAAACCGGTGGACAGGCAAGTCAGCTTATTAATGAATTTTTCCGGGAATTACAATCCCCTGCCGGAATATCGCCAAAAGTCTTGCGGCGCGGCGGCCCCGTCCGCCCTGCCCGAACAGGCTCCGTTTTCTTCGCGCGAAGGCCGGTCACGGCTTCCCAGGCTCCCGCAAAAAAAACGCCTCCGCGCAGGCTCAGGGCGCCCCTCCCCAGGACGGAAAAAGGACGCTTGACACATTTCAAGAAGTGTTGAATTATCCCTTCCATGGAAAGCAGACAGGCCAGCAGCATATTCGAAGCCCTTTCGTCGGACGTACGTCTCGACGTCTTCCGCCTGCTCGTCAAAAACGCCCCTTCCGGACTCGTGGCGGGCGACATTGCCAAAGCCATGGACATCCCCTCCACCAACCTGTCCTTCCACCTGAAGGCGCTGGTTCAGAGCGGACTCGTCAGCGTGGAGCGCGAAGGCCGCTTCCTGCGCTACCGGGCGTCCATCCCCCTCATGCTGGACGTCATCGCCTACCTCACCGCGGAATGCTGCTCGGACAACCCCGAATGTTGCCGGGCCTTCCGCGCCGAAAGCGACGTCGACGCCCGTTTTCTTCCCACCCGCTGAAGGCCTGCCGCTTTTTTGCGGCATATATTTCAACATTTCAACAACTATCATTATAAAGGAGCGGCTCATGGACATAAGCAGCCGAAACTGCGAAGAAAGCCGGGCCTGGCTTCTGCGCTACTGCGCAACGGCGGCGGTGCTCGCCGTGCTCTGGTGGGCCATCTACGCGCACGTTCAGGCAGCGGCCTCATGGCTGGTTTTCGACATGCTCAGCCTCAAGGCGGACTCGCGCCTCGGCCCCGCGCTGGAATTCTTCCTGTACGACACCGCAAAAATTCTGCTTCTGCTTATCGCGCTCATCTACGTCATTTCATGGCTGCGCGCCGCCCTGAACGCCGAGCGCGTGCGCGACACCCTGCGGGGGAAGCGCCGCAGCGTCGGCTACCTGCTCGGCGCCATGTTCGGCGCCGTCACCCCCTTCTGCTCCTGCTCCAGCGTGCCGCTCTTTCTCGGCTTCACCACCGCGGGCATTCCCATAGGCATGACCATGGCCTTTCTCATCACCTCCCCCATCATCAACGAAATAGCCGTGGTGCTGCTGTGGGGCCTGCTCGGATGGAAGTTCACGCTGGTCTACGTCACCGTCGGCATAACGGCGGGCGTGCTCGGCGGCTTCCTCATGGACGGCATCCGCGCCGAGCGCTGGCTCCGCCCCTTCGTGCTCGAAGCCATGAAAACGCCCGTCGTCCCCCTGTCCATGGGCAGGCGCAGCCTCACCGTCCGCCGCAGGCACGAGTTCGCCCGGCATGAAACGGCAACCATCTTCCGCCGCGTGTGGAAATGGGTCATCGCCGGCGTGGCCGTCGGCGCGGCCCTGCACGGCCTCGTGCCCGAAGGCTGGTTCGCCGAAAACCTCGGCGCCGGAGAATGGTGGACCGTGCCCGTGGCCGTCATGGTCGGCATTCCCCTCTACTCCAACGTCACCGGCATCGTGCCCGTCATGGAAGGCCTGCTCACCCGCGGCATGCCCATAGGCACCACCATGGCCTTCTGCATGAGCGCCGTGGCCGCCAGCATTCCCGAATTCGTCATGCTCCGCCAGGTCATGACGCCCCGCCTCCAGGCCACGTTCCTCGCCTACCTCTGGGTGATGTTCACCCTTACCGGCTGGCTGCTGAACGCGATGTTTTAATAGGAGGCGGGGGAAGGGGGAAACTTTTGGAAAAGTTTCCCCCTTCCCCCGCGCCCCCATCCCCCTTTCAAAACTTTTCATGAAAGCGGCGTTCCCGGCCCTCCGCGAATGGACAGAGCCGGGTTCAGCCGCTGGTCCGAGGGAACGCTCCGTCAGGAAAGGCAAAAACGTAGGCCGCTTTCCCGAAAAACGGACGGAGCCCCCCGGAAGGAACAGGCCGCCCGCGCTTCCTGTGGAAAAAGGAAACGTCCCGGGCCTTCAGGCTCCGCAGGCCGGAAGATTGCCCCCTTTTCCATGGGCAGCGCTGCTTCGGCAGGGTACGCCTCCCCGGGCAGAGGCGGCACAGGGACATAGTCTCCGCGGACGCCGCCGGACGCGCCGTCCGAAAGAATTTCGACAACGTTCAAGCAAAG
>CALUPQ010000081.1 GCA_944322695.1 uncultured Mailhella sp.
CGATGCGGGAAGCCAGTCTGGGGAAGCGCTCCTTCTGCTTCGTGAGCCACGTTTCGGCCCGGGCGGCAATCTCCTCGTCCACAAGACCGGAATCGAGATTGGACTCGTCCGCCGCGGCGATGTGCGAGGCAAAGGAGAACTCCTCGCTGAAGGCGGGGTCCTCCATGGGGAATCCCTGGAGACGGGAAAGTTCCTGCAGGGCGAAACGATAGGCCTCGGCCGCGGCCACCACGTTCATCACTTCGAGATAATGGGCGAATTCCGGGATGCGCCTCATGGGCAGCACCACGTCCTCGTTCATCTTGAAGCCGGAAGTGCGCGTGGCGATGGCCGAAAGACGATGCCGGTCCTCCCAGAATTCGGCGGCTTCCTTGTCGTCCTTCGCAATGGCGGCGAACACGTGCGCGTCGTCCGCGGCAAGGGCGTATATGGCCTGCACGGTGTCTTCCAGCACATAGGCGTCGTTGCCGTCCACCTGCACGATGATGACGGAAATGGGGCTGCCTTCGTGCCTGTCGGACTTTTTCTGATAATTGATGGCCTGCACGTACTTGGAGTTGAACTCCTCAAGGGCCGAAACGCGCACGTCCCCGCCCTGCTCGCGTATTCTGTCGCGCAGGTTCACAATCTTGCCCACAAGCTCGGCCGCAGGAACCATGGTGGTGCCGTAGAACTCCAGCACCATCACGCGGGACAGGGAGGGCTTCGGATGCAGAAGGAACGTGGCCTCGGTGATGATGCCGTCTATGCCTTCCTTCTGCATACCGGGAAGACCGTCGAGCAGCTTGTTGGTCACGTCCTTGCCGAGCCCGTCGTGCCGCACTTCGTTGCCCTTCAGGCGCACCACGCTGCGCATGCCGCCGGAAAGGTCCTTCACCTCGAACACCACGGTTTCCTCGGGCATAATCTTGTGCCCGGGATGATTCAGCCGCTCTACGCGGATGATTTCCCCCGTGGGGATGACCATGGTCCACGAAAGCAGGTTGTCTATGGTGGTGCCGTATTCGAAGCAGAAGGGACCGCCGGAGTTTTCCGACACGTTGCCGCCGATGGTGGACGCCGTCTTGGAAGCGGGGTCCACGGTGAAGAGCAGGCCCTTGGAGGCCGCGAAATCAATGGCGTCCTGCGTGACCACGCCGGCCTGGCAGGTCATGGTTCTTGCGGACTTGTTCACCGACTTGGCCGTAAGGCGCGTGGTGCTCACCACCACGGAACGCTTGCGCGTGGGCACGGTGCCGCCGGTCATGCCGGAAGCGCCGCCGCGGGGAATGATGGCGAACTTCATCTCGTTGGCCAGCCGGACGAGCGCGCTTATCTGCTCGGGCGTGTCGGGCTCCACCACCAGAAGCGGCAGCTCCATGCGCAGGTCCGTGGCGTCGGTGGCGGCGGCCACCAGCGCGCCGCGGCGGCGCAGGATGCAGTCGTCGGGCATGATGGAGGCAAGGCGCCCCGTGAGCGTACGGCAGAATTCCTGCTCGGCCTCATGAGCGCTCCAGAACATGGTGATGCCCTCGCTTATGGCCGTGGCGTACTGATGGGCCAGCGAAGGGGATTCGGCCTGATAGTGCTCGTTGACGCTCTTCTTCACGTCCCCTGCGGAAATGAAGGGATTGTACGCCACAAGGAACAGTTCTTCCGCAATATCGATGGCCAGCTGGCGCACGCTCTGGGGCCAGCGCTCGAATTCGTCCAGATTGATGCGGAGTATGCGGTTGACCACGTACTCCGCGGAAATGGAAACATGAGGCCCTTTATGGGGCATGGTGCTCTCCTTGAAAAACAGGAAAAAGGGAGGCCCGGCAAGGCGTTTTTCGCCCCGCACGGGCCTTCGGTCCCTTCCGCGCGGACGGAAGGCGGACCTTACGGACCTTCCCGGCCGTGAAGGCACGACCGGAACCGGAATCCTCACGCGGCCCCGGGCCGCGGAAAGCCTAGAAGGAAATGTTCATGCGCGAGGTGATGTTGTTCTTCACCCACGTGGCGTCCAGCCATTCCAGAGGCTGAACGGGCACGCCGCCCACCAGCACGCCGAAGTGCAGATGGTCGCCGCCGGCAAGACCGCTCGTGCCGGTGCGGCCGATAATCTGCCCGGCCTTGACCGTCTCGCCCACCTGCACGCCGTATTCGCTGAGATGGGAATACTGCGTCATGAGGCCGAGGCCGTGGTCGATGAGTATCATGTGACCGTGGATGCCGAGATAATCCACCCAGATGACGCGTCCCGCCTGAGCCGCGGGCACTTCGGCATGAGCCACGGAAGCAAGGTCGAGTCCCATGTGCGTCTGCTCGTCTATCTTCTGGCGGTCTCCGTCCACATAGGTGCGGAAGTCGCCGAAGTTGGCCTTCACCGCCGAACGGGGCAGGCGCTGGAACCGGCCGCTCCACAGGAACTTCGGGCTGTTGTTCGCCGGGTCGGCGGCCACTTCCAGAAGTTTCTCGTCGTTGCCCATGCGCACCTTGTTGTTGGAGCACAGGTACTGAGCGAGAGGCGTGGACTCCTCGGGGCAGAGCTGGGCCAGCTCACCGGCCTTGAAGTTGAGGAAGGAGTCGGGAATGTTCAGGGTGTCGGCACGGTAGTTGCGGTTCAGGGCGCGCACCAGAAGGCGGCTGGACGTTTCGTTGCCGGCCATGTCCCTCGCCATGATGTCGGGCAGAAAATCGCCCGTGCTCATGGAAATGGGGAAGGGGAACAGGCAGACATAGGAGCCGTTGTCCTGCTTGTACCCGGGGAAGAACAGCTTGCCCACGCGCACGCCCGTCTTCTCCACGTCTTCGGAGACGGTATAGACGATGAGCCCGCTGCCGCCGCGGTAGAGGGCGGGCGGACCGGTCTTCACGGCGATGCGCGGAGGCTGGGAATCGAGCACCATGGGCATGTTCAGCGTGGTGGCGTTGCCGCGGCCGAAGCCGGCGTAGGAGCCGTCCACGGCACGGACTTCCAGCTCGAACGCCCCTTCGGGAAGCCGGGTGTCTTTAAGGTTGAAGGTCACCTTCTGGCTTTTCTCCAGCGTGGGGAAGGTCTGCTGGAACACCGTCATGGACTTCTCCCCGCGCTTCACCGTCACCTCCACGGACTGCACGCCGGACTTGTCGGAAACATCCAGCGTCAGAGGCTGGGCGAGGCCGACACGCCCCGCGCCGGAAGGAGAAAGCGACACCGCGGGGCCGCTCATGTCACGCAGGAGAAAATAGGCTCCGGCTCCCGCGAGCGCCAGAATGAGCAGCATGGCGACGACGGACAGGCCGGAAGATGAACGCCTGGACGAAGAACGATATATGGACTGTCTTCTATTAAACAAAGCCGATTCCTTTACAGGTGCAAAGCCCCGGTATGGCCGCTTCAACAACTGGAGCGGCATGAAGTATTTTCCGCATAGTGGGCGAACAAGTCAAGGCGCTGGGGGCGAGATTTTTGTTTCCCGGCGGGGGAGGCGGCGCACTATATTCTTCCCCGGACAAGCGCTTTTTCCCGCCGCCCGCCCACCTTCCACCTTGCCGCGCGCCCCCTGTTTGTGATAAGTCCTACGCATGATATGTCCTTGAGGGGGAATTAAGGTATGTTTCTTTCGGAAATCGCGCAAATATTCAGAAAAATGGGCTGGGCCAACCGTATCACCATGATGCGCATAGGGGCGGTGCTGCCCATTCTGCTGCTCATACACTTCCCCAACATCTATACCTGCTGGATAGCCATGTTTCTCTTCGTGGCCGCGGCCGTGACCGACTTTCTCGACGGCTACATCGCCCGCCGCGAAAAGCAGGTGACCAACTTCGGCAAGTTCCTCGACCCCCTGGCCGACAAGCTGCTCATCTGCTCCATCCTCATCGAGATGGTGGGCCTCGGCTGGGTGCCCGCGTGGATTGTCATCATCATCATTATCCGCGAACTGGCCGTCACGGGCCTGCGCGCCGTGGCCGCGGACAAGGGCGTGGTCATCGCCGCCGACTGGTACGGCAAGTGGAAGACCGTGTTCCAGATTATCGCCATGGTGCCGCTGCTCATCCACTACCCCTTCCTGGGGCTGCCCATGCACCTCATCGGCACCGTGGTGCTCTACATCGCCCTGGTGCTGACCATCTTCTCCGGCTGCAATTACTTCTACCTGTTCTATCGTCAGTGGCGCGAGCACCTGGCGACCAACAACTAGCCCGCGTGTGCCGCCGTGTCCATGAATCGCCGTTCCTCTCCCAGCAGGGCCTTCTGGTGGAAACTGTCTCTGCTCGTTCTTGCGGTGCTTTTGAACTTCGCCCTCGCAAGCCGCATCGTGTGGGGTTCGCACAGCATCTACACCTGGCGCGTGCTCAAGGAAAAGCAGAGCGAGCTTTCCGCGGAACTGGCCGCGCTTGACGAAAAGCGCGCCGCCCTCTCCCGCGAGATACGCCTGCTCAAGACTGACCCCGCCTATGTGGAAAAAGTGATACGTCAGCGCCTCAACTACGTAAGAAAAAACGAGATTCTCTATCTCTTCGACAAGAACAGGGACAACTCGGCCTGGCCTGACGCGAGTGCGGACAACGGTCATGAATGACGGACATTCTTCCATGAATTCCATGCAGACGGAGCCGGTCAGACCGGAAAAGGCGCTCTGGTATCAGGAAGTGCTTTCCCTCGACCCGGCTTCACGCATCTTTCTTCCCTATGCCCGACTGCTTGCGGAAAGCGGTCGCCGCACCGAAGCCGTGGACATCCTGAAGGCGGGCCTTCTCCGGCATCCGGAATTTCTTGAAGCGCGCCTTCTGCTCATCGACCTTCTGTACGCCACCGGGCAGGAAAAGGCCGCCGCTCTGGAGGCTTCCCCCATCGTCGAGTCGCTTTCCAGCTGCTCCGCCCTGTGGAAGATATGGAGCACGCTTCCCGGCGTCAGAGCCGACCAGGCGGCCATGCTTCTCTTCTTCGGCGCCACCTTCAAGAACGGCGGGCCGGGACTTGCCGAAGTATTCGAGGCGGGGATGAAGGCTCTCGAAGGCGGGGAGGAAAGCGCCCTGC
Source organism: uncultured Mailhella sp. (assembly GCA_944322695.1). Taxonomy (GTDB): domain Bacteria; phylum Desulfobacterota; class Desulfovibrionia; order Desulfovibrionales; family Desulfovibrionaceae; genus Mailhella. The sequence goes on from CALUPQ010000081.1 coordinate 4,988, forward strand.
CGGAAGAAGCGTCCGCGCCTCTTTCCGCCGCGCCGTCTTCCGCCCCTGAAGAAAAAGCAGCCTTCGAAGAACCTACCTCCGCACGCGCGAGCGAACCCGCCGGAGAAGAAACTCCCGGTGCAACGCAAAAGCCGTGCTTCGTGATGGACGAAAACACGCCCTGGTACAGTCTGGACTCCGTTCCCGAAGACGACGATTTGCCAGACGACGAGGAAATCCCCTCGCCCGCGGCGCCGCTCTCCCCTTCCGTCTCGGAGCTTTTCTTTTCCGACAACGCGGGAAACGCCGCTCCGGCGCAGGAAGAAGGACAGGAAGCCTACGCTCCCGCCGCCCACCCCGTGCCGCGTTCCCCGCTGGAAGGCAAAAGTTCGCTGCGCACCCGCTCCATGGCCCGCGTTCTGGAAGAGCAGGGAGCCTTCAGCGAAGCCGCCGACATCTATCGCGAACTTCTTGAAGTAAGCACCAGCGAAGAAGAGCGGGCGGAACTTTGCGCCAGACTGGAACATCTTTCCCAGGGGGCGGAAAACGCCGCAGCTCAGCCCGCCCCTTCCGGAATACTGGACATGCTTGAAACTCTGGCCGTCAGGCTGGAAAACAAGTCCCGCGCATGAGCGCGGCAGGAGATATCATGCGCAACCGCATACTCCCCCTTCTTCTCTTCCTTCTCGCCGCAGCCCTGCCGGGCCTTTCCGGCTGTGCGCAGGTCAACAGCGCCTACAAGGAAACCAAGACCTTCTATCATACGCACATCAACCGCCCCTCCACGCTGAACACGCAGGAACGCACCGTTCTGGACGACCCGCAGCGCGCTCTGGTGCAGAGCATCATGCCCATCGACGAGGAGCTGACGAAGCTGGAAAAGGCGCTGGACGCCCTGGGCACGCCGCCCGATGCCGAGGCCGCCGCCAACCTGCTGCGCCGCTTCCCCTGGCTGTCCGGCCTTTCCATGGTCGCTCCCGACGGGACGCTCGGCGCCTCGATTCCGGGAACGCCCCTCAAGCAGCTCGACTACTCCACGCTTCTTGAGCTGGCGCCCAAGGCCCTTCCCAGAGACTTGCGCGCCAGCGTGCAGGATACGCCCCTCGGTCCGGAAATCCTCATCGCCCGCCCCTTCCTGCAGGAGGACCAGCTCCAGCTGCTGCTTGTGGCCACCTTCGACTTCCGCGCCCTGCTGCCCTTCGCCTCCTCTCCGGGAGACTTCATCGTGCGCTCCGCGGACGTGCTCATCTGGAGCGGCGACATGGACTACGCCTCCACGCCTCTGGCCTCCATCGACTGGGAGCAGTACCTGAAGGAACACTCCGACGGCGTGCTGAGCAATGAAAACGGCTCCATGATGTGGATAACGCGCTATCTCGGCGGCAGACCTCTGGTCTTTGCCTCGCCGCTGAACTGAGTCTGTACGGGAGGTGAAAAAAGCGCATCGCGCAAACTTTCGCCTCCCTCTTCATGTGGCCCCGTCCCGTCCATGGCACAAAAAACCTTTCTTCAAGAAAAACGCCCTGTTCCGCAGAATGCTCTTGAAGCGGAAGAGGACGCGCTTTTCGGGAAAGATAAAACGTCCGACATGGACGGACTATGAATTGTATATTGAGCCTTATTGCACATTCATCCCGTTTTATGATATAGGTACTGTCAAATAAAGAGCTCCGGCTCTTCCTCAGAACGTATGTCCGAAGCGGCGAACCGGAGCCGTCACCAAGGAGCCTGGATATGTCTGAAGTCACTGCAATTGAACACCTTATAGCATCGCAACGCAGATGGTCGCCTCAGGCAACGGGGCAGTTCACCTCGCTGATGCACGACCTTATCCTTTCGGCAAAAATCATTTCCAGGAACGTCAACCAGGCCGGTCTGGTGGACATTCTGGGCGCGACGGGTGCCGTCAATGTGCAGGGCGAACAGGTGCAGAAACTCGACACCTTCGCCAACAACACCCTCGTGTACCGTATGCAGAGCTCGGGTGCGGTATGCGCCGTAGGCTCCGAGGAAATGGCGGAACCCTTCTTCGTTCCCGAAAACGAACCCCACGGACATTACGTCATCTTCTTCGACCCGCTGGACGGCTCCTCCAACATCGACGTGGGCGTGAGCATCGGCACCATCTTCTCCATCTACCGCCGCTCCGACACCGAGAACTACTGGGAGCTCAACACCGAATCCCTCATGCGTCCCGGCCTTGAGCAGGTGGCGGCGGGCTACTTCCTCTACGGCTCCTCCACCATGCTGGTGTACTCCACCGGCCACGGCGTCAACGGATTCACGCTGGACTCCTCCATCGGCGAATTCCTTCTGACCCATCCCAACATCCAGATTCCGCGCGTGGGCAAGTACTATTCCGCCAACCACGGCTACTACAACTACTGGGACGAAGCCACGCAGAAAGCCGTGCATTCCTTCTCCAGGCCCGACGGCATGCCTCCCCGCTCCACCCGCTATGTGGGGTCTCTCGTGGCGGACTTCCACCGCACCCTGCTCAAGGGCGGCGTGTTCTTCTACACCGAAGACACCAAGCATCCCAACGGCAAGCTGCGCCTGATGTACGAGGCGGCCCCCATGGCCTTCCTGGCCGAGCAGGCGGGCGGCAAGGCGACCGACGGCAGAATGCGCATTCTTGAAAAGGTGCCCACCGCCATCCACGAACGCACTCCCCTCATCATCGGCTCCACGGACGACGTGGACCAGGTTCTGGAAGTGTACAGAGAAAACGGCAAGGTGTAATCTGCCGGAACTGTTACAGGAATCATACAGCCGCGTGCCGGGCAACCGGCGCGCGGCCGCTTCCGTCCAGAGCGTGAAGCGACGCATTTTCCGGCCCTGCACCGAGCGGGGCCTTTTTTCAGCAACTTCAGGCGTCCGCGCCGACAACCTCTTCGGGTCAACCATGCTGGTTCTGGGAATAGAAAGCTCTTGTGATGAAACCGCCCTCGCTCTTGTGGACGAAAACGGCGTACGCGCCTCCGTCATATCCAGTCAGGCCGACATACACGCGCTCTTCGGCGGCGTCGTGCCCGAGCTCGCCTCGCGGGAACACGCCAGACTCATAGGACCGCTGTGCGACAGCCTCCTCCGTCAGGCGGACCTCGGTCCCGAACCGTGGAAGGCCATCGACTACATTGCGGTGACGCGCGGTCCGGGCCTCATGGGAAGCCTCCTCGTCGGCGTGGCCTTCGCCAAGGCTCTGGCCATGGCGCACGACATCCCCCTCATCGGCATAGACCATCTTCAGGGTCATCTTCTGGCCGCCGGACTGGAAAACGACATCCTCTGGCCCGCGCTCGGCGTGCTCATCTCCGGCGGGCACACCCACCTCTACCGCATGGACGGGCCCGTGGACATGACGGTGCTCGGAAAAACGCTGGACGACGCCGCGGGCGAAGCCTGCGACAAGTTCGCCAAGGCCGCCGGCCTGCCCTACCCCGGCGGAGCCCTGCTCGACGCCCTGGGCAGGAAAGGACAGGCGGACCCCCACCTTTTTCCCCGTCCCTACACGCACAACGACAATCTCGACTTCAGCTTCAGCGGTCTCAAGACTGCGGGGGCCCTCTGGCTCTCCCAGCACCCGGAAGCGCGCTTTCCCGCAGGAGACACCCCGGCGAAGGAAAGGCTGGAGATGGCGGACAAGACGCTCTGCGACGCCGCCGCATCCTATCTTCTGGCCATAGCCGAAACGCTCGCCATCAAGGCCGAGCGCGCCATGGCGCGCTTTGAGGCGCGCAGCATCGTGGTGGCCGGGGGCGTTGCCGCCAACAGCGTGGTGCGGGAAACATTCTCGCGTCTTGCAGAAAAGCGCCGCATCCCCCTGCTCATTCCCAAGCTGTCCCTCTGCGGAGACAACGCCGTGATGATAGCGGAGGCGGGCCTGCACATGGCCAGGGCGGACCGCGTGCACACGCTCTCGCTCTCCGCCATTCCCCGCGGACAGAGCATTCCGCAGGACTGGCACGTTCTTTGAGCCCCGCCTTGACAGCCGGATACCCTGCCCCTACAATCATTCCGCATCTTTTTGTTCCATGCTAAGATAAGGATACGTCTGGAGACGGCTCCGACGTTCTCACCGTTCAAATTTCCCAAAGGAGCGAACCATGTCCACCGCAGTTACTGACGCCACCTTCGAAAGCGTTGTCATCAAGTCCTCCATTCCCGTTCTCGTCGATTTCTGGGCTCCCTGGTGCGGTCCCTGCCGCGGCATCGGCCCCATCGTGGAAGAACTGGCCGCCGAATACGAAGGCAGAGCCCTCGTGTGCAAGGTCAACGTGGACGAAAACACCAGAACCCCCGGCATGTTCGGCATCCGCGCCATTCCCACCCTCATCGTGTTCAAGGACGGCGAAGTGGTGGACCAGGTGACCGGCGCCGTGGCCAAGTCCCACCTCGTCTCCATGCTTGAAAAGGCTTTCTGATGCTGTACGACGCCGCAGTCATCGGCGCAGGGCCCGCCGGAGTCACCGCGGCCCTGTACCTGGTTCGTTCCGGGCTCAAGGTCGCGCTGGTGGAAAACTCCGCCACCGGCGGGCAGATTCTCAGCACCGCGGAAATCGAGAACTATCCCGGTTTTCCCAAAAGCGTGAAGGGCTGGGAACTGGCCGACCTGTTCGAGGCTCATCTGGCGAATTACAGCGTGGAGCGCGTGCGCGGTCAGGCATTGTCCGTGGAAAAGCAGGAGAACGGCAACTTTCTTCTGAATCTTTCCGAGGATAAGACGCTCGAAGCCTGCACGGTCGTGGCCTGCACGGGCGCGCGTCATCGCCCGCTCGGCGCTCCCGGCGAGGAGGCCTTTGCCGGGAAGGGCGTTTCCTACTGCGCCGTGTGCGACGGCAACTTCTACCGCGGCCGCGACGTGGCCGTGGTGGGCGGCGGCAACTCCGCTCTGGAAGAGGCGCTCTACCTCTCCCGCATCGTGAACAAGGTGTACCTCATACACCGCCGCGACGCCTTCCGCGGGGCGATGGTCTATCAGGACAAAATCCGCGAAGCCGCCAACATCGAACTCGTGACCGGCAGCGTCGTGGACGAAATCCGCGGCGGCGCCGCAGGAGTGGAAGCCGTGGCCGTGCGCCATCTGGCCGACGGGGCCACCCGCACCATTCCCGTGGACGGAATCTTCATTTATGTGGGCATGGAGCCGGTGAGCGGCTACCTGCCCGAAGAAGTCAATCGCGATGCCGCCGGTTTCGTACTGACGGATACCGAAATGGTCACCAGCCTGCCCGGCATCTTCGCCGCAGGCGACATCCGCGCCAAGCGCTGCCGTCAGGTCAGCAGCGCCGTGGGCGACGGCGCCACGGCGGCGACCGCGGCTTTCTCTTATCTGGAGCAACGGAATGCGTAAACTGCTTCTCACGGGAATGCTCGTCTGCACCCTGTTCCTCGGGGGCTGCACCCTCGTGGACGAATACTTCCTGCCCCCCGCCGACGATACGGTGCAGGAAGTCTTCGAAGCCGGCAACGACGCCATGCGTGAAAAGGACTACTCTCAGGCCATCGTCTACTACACCCGCATCAAGGATGAGTATCCCTTCAGTCCCTACGTCATCGAAGCGGAACTCGCGCTGGCGGACGCGCACTACCTCGACGGCGAATACCTGCTGGCTGCAGAAGCCTACAAGGACTTCGAGACGCTGCACCCCCGCCATGAAGCCATCCCCTATGTGCTCTATCAGCTCGGCATGTCCCTGAAGCGCTCCTACACGTCCATCGACCACTCGGCCACGCCCGTGAGCGAGGCTCTGGAATACTTCACCAGGCTTCAGCAGGAGTATCCCGACACGGAATACGGCCAGAACGCCGCCGAACAGATTGCCGCCTGCCGCAAGACGCTGGCACAGCGCGAACTGTTCATCGCCAACGTGTTCTGGGGCATGGAGAACTACCAGGCCGCATGGACGCGCTATCAGCACGTGCTGCGCACCTACCCCGATGTGAAGGAAGAGGCCGAATACGCCCGGACCAAGGGCGAAGCCGCCTACCTGAAATATCGCAAGGAAGAGGCACAGAGCATCCGCGAACATCAGCAGGGCAGCTGGAAGGACTGGTTCCGCTGGCTCTAGTTTCCCTGTCTGTCCCGTCCGTCAAAGGCGCCGGTATTCCCGGCGCCTTTTTCATTCCCGCATCGGACAAGCCTCCCCGACAAGACGCCCCGAAGATGCGTAACTCGCCGCGCGGCCAAAACCGCGGACGAAACGGCCGGCGTCCTTCTTCTCCGTAACGGCGCACATTCCCTTTTTCCGCCTTCACAGAACTCTCCGGAGGCCAAGGCGCACGGGCCTTTTCCCCTGAAAAACAAGTAAAACGCCGTGGGAAAGCCTGCAAACACTGGACAGTCGGGCCTAATGACTCTAGTGTGAAACCACTTTACACACCAAGTTCAGGAGGAACCTCCCATGGTCAAGAAAATTCTCATGGCTTCTCTGCTTCTCGCCTCCGTCACCGGGCTCGCCGTCAGCGACGCCCAGGCCAGAAGCCTCGAGGCCATCAAAAGCAGCGGAAAACTTCTGGTCGGCTCCACCGGCGACTACAAGCCCATGAGCTACCTCAACAAGGAAACGGGCCAGTACGAAGGGTTCGACGCTGAAATGGCGGCCTCTCTGGCCAAGAAGCTCGGTGTGGAAGTCTCCTACGTGCCCACCACCTGGAAGACCCTTCAGGCCGACACTCTGGCCGACAAGTTCGACGTGGCCATCTGCGGCATCACCGTGACCGACGCCCGCAAGGAAGTCATGGCCATGTCCGACCCGTACCTCACCTTCGGCAAGACCATTCTCGTCACCAAGACCAAGGAAGCGCAGTTCAAGTCCCTGGACGACGTGAACCAGCCCTCCGTACGCGTGATGTACAACCCCGGCGGCACCAATGAAAAGTTTGCCAAGGAATCCACGCCCAAGGCGCAGCTCATCATGCACGAGCATAACGCCGAAATTCCCGGTCTCGTGGGCGAAGGCAAGGCCGACGTCATGATTACCGAAACCATGGAAGCCGTGCGCTACGTCAAGGACAACCCCAAGGTGGCCGCGCCCCTCGTGGACAAGCCCTTCACCGAAAACCACTTCGGCGTGCTCATGAAGAAGGACTATCCCGACCTTCTCAAGGCCGTGAACGAATGGATGGCCGGCATCAAGGCCGACGGCACCATGGACAAGTGGGAAAATCAGTACATCAAGTAGCATGAACGCTCTGCCCGATACCGATGCGCGAAGCATCCCGGGCAAAAAACATCACCGTAAAGGCCGGGCCGGGAAGAAACCTGCCCGGCCTTTGCCTTGCAGAGCGCTTCACGTGGCGAAAAGGCGACACTGCCGCAAAACGTTTTGAAAACGCCTCCCGCTTCTTCCGCCCCAAAAGTCCCTCGGCAAAAAACTCGCGCCCCTCTGCCGCATTCTGCAAAGGCCCCGCGTTCCGCCTTCCGGCCGATGCCGCCCGCATACGGCAGAAACGGCAGCCGGAGTTTCGGCACGGAGCCGTACCGTTCCAGAAAAACGACGGCATGGGACATCGCCCGCCTTCATGAAAGGCACGCTCCTTCTTCGGCGGCGGCAGGAGTGCCGCCGGAACGCCCGCCAAGGCCGGAAACAGGCGGTCCTCAGCCCTTCTCCTCTCACTCTTCGCTCATGGCACGGAAGGAAAGGGACATGGTGGAACCGGCTCCGACCTCGGAATATACCTCCAGCTCTCCGCCGTGCACGTCCACAATGTGCCGGGAAATGTACAGACCAAGCCCGAACCCCTTGCTGCCCTTGGTGGAGAAGAAGGGCTCGAAAATCTTCTTCCTGTCCGCCTCGCCTATGCCCTTGCCGCAGTCGGACACGTCCAGAATCACCCTGTTGTCCGTGCAGCGTCCCTCCAGCACCAGCGCACGGCACCCTTCGTTTTCGTCCATGCTGTCCAGAGCGTTGATGAGAAGGTTCAGCACCAGCTGTTCCAGAAGCGTACGGTTGCCCATCATGGGCAGCGTGCCGGGCAGCAGGCTGTCATCCACGTTCACGCCGCGCAGCCGCGGCTTCAGGAAGAAAAGCGCGTCCCGCGTTATCCGGGCGAGGTCCTGCCTCTCCTGCTGCACGGAGCCGGGCAGCGCAATGTGCATGAGGCGTCTTGTGGTGTTCACCGCTCGCTCGCCGTTGCGGTGTATGGCACGCAAAAGCGGTGCCATGGGGCTGTCTTCAGGGCAGTCTTCCAGCGCCAGCTCCGCATTGGCCATGACGATGCCTATGGGGTTGTTGATTTCATGAGCCACGCCTGCGGCCATCTTGCCGAGCACGGCAAGCCGCTCCATTTCCATCACCTGCCTGTCCAGCCTGCGACGCTCTGTCATGTCGCGCCCGATGAGACAGATGGCGTAAGGTGAGGCCTCCATGTCCGCCATGAAAAGATTGACCTCAAGCACGAGCTCCTCGTCCGTGCCTTCCGCCAGCGTTATTTCCCTGCGCAGAGCGCCCTGCGGAGGAATCAGCGCCACAAAGCGCTCGAGGCAGTCCTCCGTCTCCTTGCACAGCGCATCCATGAACATGGCGCTGTACCCGCTTTCGGCAATGTGCAGCACGCTTCTGGCCGCACGGTTGGCAAGGCCTATGTGCCCGTCAGCGTCCAGAAGCAGAATGATGTCGGGAGACTCCTCGATAAGTTCGCGGTATTTTCTCTCCGAGCGGATGAGCCTGCGCGAGACCTTGCGGACCTGCATCTTCAACGCGTAAATCCACGCCATGGAGGCGAGAAACACACAAGCCAGCAGCGCCACCGTTCCCAGAATATGATAGCGGTACTGCTCCCACAGGCTGGGCATGTAAAGCGAGCGCCCCAGCCATTTGGTGCGGAGCCTTTCCACTTCCCCGCTCTCCTCAAGCTTCACAAGCGCGCTCGTCATGCTCTCCAGCAGACCTGAACGGCGCCCCACCATCATGACCATGGGGATGCGCTCCAGAGAGCCGCCCATCACGCGGAGGTTCTTGTAGGCCTTGCTCTGCACTATGTGAAAGGCCATTTCCACGGAACTTGCAATGTAGGCGTCCGCCTCTCCCGCCTGAAGGCGGTTCAGGGCGTTGGTGATGGAATCGGCCTGCACGACGGTGCAGCCCATGTCCAGCATGTTGGCCATGTAGGTGTCGCCGCGCTGCAGAATGACCCGGTGCCCCGCCAGCTCGTGCTCCATGCTGAACTGATGCTCCTGCCCCGACACGATGATGGCACGGTTCAGCGCCAGCGGCGTGACCAGAATGTCGGAAAAGTCGTTCTTCAGGTTCACGGGCATGAGACCGACCATGGCGTCTATTTCGCCGCGCTGCAGCTTCTGCTCCAGCTTGCGTGCATTGCTCTGCACAAAGACGATGTGCTTGCCGAGCGTCTTCGCCATGTTCACGCTGAGGTCCACGGCAAGACCGAGAAGCCCGTCGCGGCTCTCGTTCAGAAAGGAAAGAGGCGCGGAGTTCGGCGGCACACCTATGATAAGGTGATTCTGTCTGTCCGTCCGGCAGGCGGGCGCGGCGTACAGGGGAGAAACGACTGTCGACAGCAGAAGAAAAAGGAGAAAAAAGACCCGGCTCATGAAAGACTCCTCTCCATGATAAAACATCAGGACGACTTTCATCGCAAGGAAAAAAAATGTGCGGCTCTCCGCACAACCTCTTCCGCATTGTGCGGTCTCTTTCACGAAAATTATCCGAGCCAAAAAAATAACAATCTGATATAACAAGTGAAAATATTATGGCACGCTCTTTGCTACAGCTATGACAAAGTCCTTCCGCCTTCAATTTTACAAAGGAAGATATATGAACCGTCGTCAATTTCTCATGGGTCTGTCCGCCGCTGCGGCGGCTGCGGCGTCCCCCTCTCTGAGCTGGGCCTTCCCCTCCGTATTCCCCCACGGCACCACCATCTACAAGCCCGAAAAGTGCTGGAACGGCTACACCGTCTTTGGTGTCGAAACCGCAGGTCAGGGCTGCGTGCTCATCGACATGAACGGCAACGTCGTGCACGAATGGAAGAACGTGAGCGAGCTTGAGCATCCCGCCAAGCTGCTCAAGGGCGGCTACGTGATGGGCGCCACCCGTCAGAAACCGGAAATGGTCGGCCGTACCTACGGCGACCCCATGTCCGCAGACCTCTCCATCTGCGACTGGGACGGCAACATCGTCCGCAACATTCCGCTTGCGGGCATGCACCACGACTTTCAGGTGGAGGGTAATCCCACGGGCTACTTCTCCCCTGCCATGGAGGTGGAGTACAAACCCGAGGGTAAAATACTCGTTCTCTCCCATCTCTTCACGGAAAATCCCGCTATCACGAAGAAAAAACCGCTGGACGACGACTATATCTTCGAGGTGGACAAGGACAACAATATTCTGTGGGACTGGAAGGCCTTTGAACACTTCGATGAGCTGAATCTCCCCGAAGACATGAAAAAGGCCATGTACAGATTCCCCACCTGGCAGATGACCCGCACCCCGGGCGTCAAGGCGGCGGATTGGATGCACATGAACTCCGCCTCCTATCTCGGCCCCAATCACTGGTACGATGAAGACCCGGTCAAGTACGCCGCCTTCCACCCCGACAACATCATCTGCTCCTGCCGCCAGCTCAACATCTGCTTCATCATTGACAAGAAAACAAAAAAAATTGTCTGGCAGATTGGCCCCACCTTCTATCCCGACGACAAATGGATATTTGCCGGCAAGGAATACAAGCGAGCTCTGTACAGGCTCGGCCAGATAGTCGGCCAGCATCACTGCCACATGATTCCCAGGGGACTGCCCGGCGAAGGCAACATTCTGGTGTACGACAACGGTGGCTTTGCCGGTTACGGAGAAAGAAACCCCACGGCTCCCTTTGGCTGGAGCAACGCCCGCCGCGACTACTCCCGCGTCATCGAGTTCGACCCGGTCACCCTCAAGAAGGTGTGGGAACACTCCGCAGCCACCATGGGCCTGCGCGAAACCTACAAGTTCTACAGCGACTACGTGAGCTCCGCCCAGCGCCTGCCCAACGGCAACACCCTCATCACCAACGGCGCGGTGGGGCAGTTCCAGGAAGTCACTCCCGACCACGAAATCGTGTGGGAATACATCAGCCCCTGGTACAACCCCAACGGCAAGTTCAACCTGGTCTATCGCGCCTACCGCGTGCCCTACGACTACGTTCCGCAGCTCAAGAAGCCGCAGGAATTCGCGGTCACCCCGCCGGAAAACATCACCTTCACCATTCCGGCCAGCAAGACGCCCTACAGTCCTAAAGCGTAACCCGTTCCATGAACGTGCGCCTTCCCCCTTCTTCCGCCCCTCACAAGGGGCGAAAGAAGGCACGGCAGAACAACGTATGCAACCAGATGGAACATTCCATCGTAAACGCTCCTACGGAACAGCTATGAAAAACTCCCTCTCCGCTCTTCTTTTCGGCGCCTTTCTCTGTGTCGCCTCCCCCGCACTGGCCGAAGACGTGGAACTCGGTCCCGACGCCTTCGACTTGAACAAGGCCACGGCGGAACAGCTCATGGAAATCCCCGACGCCAACATCACCCCGGACATGGCGGCCGCCATCGTGGAGATGGCCAGCAAAAAGCCTTTCGAGCTTCCCGAGGACTTTCTGAAGGTTCCGGGACTGGACAACCACACTCTCCAAGCCATCAATCCCATTGAGCATGACGGAACGCTGTGGTACGATCCTGACGCCGAATTCACCCTTGCACCTTCAAAGTGTTGATTTTATCGGAGAAAAATATGCGTCTACCCCGTATAGTCATGCCTTTCCTTGCAGTCTGTCTCATAACTGCGCAGGCATATGCGGGCTCTTTCAGCTTCAACAGGGCCAGTGCAAAAAAAATGGTTCATGACTGCGCGGAAGAAGGCATAACGCTTCCTTTGGAAATTGCACTGGCCATTGTTGAAGCACGTTCCGAAAAACGCTTCACTCGTTCCGAAGAGTTAATATCGATACCAGGCATGACGGAAGACCTATTTATATTACTTGACCCAATTGAAGAAGAAAATGATTTGGTTTTCAACCCAAATGCCCTTCCTGGCATGAAATCATACTGATGCCTAATTATATAAAATATATCATATATTTCTATTATCAAAAAAACATGATTAAAGTAATTATTCCGTAAATATTCAATTATTAAAGAAAAAATATATCAAAGCATCGCATTATTATCGAACAGTTTGAGTTACATTGTTATTAAAACTTCGGTCAATTTCCTGATACGAGGCGTCTTCCCCTATTGTCTGACACCCTCAATTTAGTATTGACCTGCGTTTTAGTATCTCTCACAAAATGCTTTCCCATCTTTCCATCATCTAATGGTATGTACGACATCTCGCACACTTTCAAAAACATCATTTTTATAGAAATAGCAATAATATTATGAAATAATTATATATTATCACAACGGCACATTTCTTGCTTGAGATAGTTCAGCAATGCACGGGGTTACGCTCGAACATATTTTTCGAAAAAACGACTAAAGACCACAGCTCTTTCCTCTCCTGGCAGAGCAGATGGAAAGATAGTTGGCAATACTCATCAGACATAAAGGAGGCACCCAGCAACATATCCGGCCCGTAGGAAGTCCCCTATTGAAACCATCTGGAGGAACAATGAAAAAGCTTTGTACGGTCATTATGGTTATGAGTTTATGTGTGGCAGCTTCCCCCGCCATGGCACAACCTGAAATTCATCCAACCGGCGTTACTATATACAAGCCGGAAAAAGCATGGCCCGGCTATACGCTGCTCGGAGTTGCCCCTTTCAACCAGAGCAAAACAGAATATGACGGTTCCTACCTCATCAACATGAACGGTGATGTTCTTAAGAAATGGCCGTTGTATGACTCCGTCAAAATTTATCCTGGAGGATATGTATCTGGGCAGCGTGGTGTTCATAACTCAACCAAGATGCTGGAACTCGACTGGGACGGCAATGTCGTATGGTCCTACCTCGACCACCGCATGAATCATGACGCTCAGCGCTGGCCGAACCCCGTTGGATACTACACGCCGGAAAAAGGCATGGCCCCCCCGGCTCTGAATGCTCCCCGTACTCTCATTAACAGCGGAGAAGGCCTGCTGCAAAAGCACGATATGCCCAACAATCTGGTTTTGCGAGATTGCCAGTTCTTTGAAGTGGACTGGTCCGGCAAAGTGCTCTGGCAGTGGAAGCTCAGCGATCATTGGAAAGAGCTGAATCTCAGCGAACAGGCTCTTAAAGCTCTGGCCGTAAATAAGAAATACGACCCTAAAAAGGGCCTGGACTGGGCACATATCAACAGCCTGAGCTACATAGGCCCCAACCCCTGGTATGATGCAGGAGATGAACGTTTCAATCCTGAAAATCTTCTTTTCAGCATAAGAAACATCAATTTCGTCGGAATAGTTGACAAGAAAAGCGGTAAGATTGTCTGGAGACTTGGTCCAGACGCCAGAGAGCAGAAAAGCTGGATGAAAATCGGTCAGCTGATAGGTCCCCACGGCGCCCATATCATTCCCAAGGGGCTCCCAGGGGCAGGCAATCTGCTGGTTTTCGACAACGGCGGTTACGGAGGGCTTGGCAACTCGACCGGCACCTCTCCCGACGGCAACAACATAGAACGCCGCCACTACTCCCGTGTGCTTGAAATCAATCCCGTTACCTTCCAGACCGTTTGGGAGTATTCTACGTATACGGCCCTTCAGCCCACGCTCAAGGGAAATACTCGTCAGGTCTCCAAGGTATTCTTCTCTCTCTTCACCAGTAACGCACAGCGTCTTCCCAACGGCAATACTCTGATATGTGAAGGTGGTACCGGTCGTATTTTTGAAGTGACCGCCGATAACGAGCTTGTCTGGGAATTTGTGGACTACTATTCTCGCGATATCGACAACTTCAATACTGTTTTCAGAGCCTATCGTATTCCTTATGAGTGGATTCCCCAGTTGACCCCGCCGAAGAAGGAAGACCATAAGGCTGTCATACCTCCCCGCATGATTCAGTTCCGCCTGATTCCCGGAGAAAACGGTTCCGTCGCCAAGCCTGTCGTTATCGATGAACAGCAGTTCCTGAAGGATGACCCGGCCCTTCCCGTACTGCCCAAACTGGATTAGAAAGGAATTCCTGCACGGAGCGGAGGCCGTCCCAAGCCGGGGAACATCGCTTCCCAGACTTCATCGGAACGTCTCCGCTCCACCTGTTTGCTGATATGGGACCTCCCAGAAACAAGGTTACCAAAAAGCAAAACACTCAGTGATTCCACTTCTCATCTGAACGCGGGATTCCCCGTCTCACCACGAATGCAGCATGCTTCCAAGGAGTAAGACCTCATGAAAAAAGTCCTGTCGATAGCTGCCATACTGTGCCTTCTTTCAGGAACAGCAGAAGCCGTTGAACGCATTGATATCAACAGCGCCACTGTTGATGAGCTATCTGAAGTCGAATGCTTCGATAAAGAAATGGCTCAATCCATTGCTTCTTACAGAGAAAAAAATGGCCCCTTCAAAAACGTCGTACAGTTCATGATGATTCCCGGCATGACAACGGATTTGTCGGCGATTCTTGAGCCCGAGGCGGAGGGAGACAAATTTACAATAAACATGGCAATCCCGGAAGAACTCAACATGGAAATTTTCGACGCTCCCGTCTACTGAAAAACTCTGATTTTGCATTGGACGATAAAAAAGCGCCGTCAAGCATCGTGCAGCAATAAAACCTGTTGCACGATGTTTGTTTTCTAAAAACGTCGAATCAGAATGAACTCTCCTGGCATGCAGCTTTCTCTTTATGCCTTCCGTCAACTAGGCCGAACTGATTGAGTTTATCTTAAGGGGCCTTCTGCTATGCCAAGAAGTTCGGACTCCTGCGTCTCATTTCCGCCGAAAAGGGAAAGCTTCCATGCAGGCATGGCACATGGACTCGGAAAGAGACAGCGGCGTATCCGAGCCTCTATTTCCCCGGCAGAAGGCATGGTAAAAACTCGTGTCTTCTGTACAGGCTTCCTCCGGCGGAAGATGTGCCTATGACATAAGCCATATCCCCTGCTCACCACACAGCCCGTACCGGAAAATTATCAGGACTTTTCCCAAAAACTTGGATTCCGCCCGTTTGACAACGACGCCTTTCCCTGAATATGTTCTGAATCATGACAGGGAATAGCTTCCGGCAGACCATTCTGTCTTTAAAATGCGTTCAACCGCTCCCCACCGGCGGGAAAAGTATTCATCGGGGGGCAGGCCACCCCTGCCGTCGGCATCGCCGAGCCTTCAATACCTGTGGAAAACTGAGAGGGGCACATGACAGACAGTACCAGTCTTAACACTTCAAGTACCGGAAAAACCTATCCGGCCAGCGCGCCCACCGGCCCCCTCACGCTGGAGCAGGCGGAAGCAATGGCCGCACGCCGGGGCGAAACGGTGGTGCCCACCTGGTGCGGCATGTGCGGGCCGCGGGGCAACTGCGCCGTCTATGCCTTTGTGAAGGACGGAAAATTTCTCCGCGTGGCGGGCATGAAGGAAGCCCCCTCCAACAGAGGAGGCCTGTGCTGCAAGGCCCACGCCGCGCCGCAGTGGGTCTATTCCGGGGACAGGCTCACCACGCCGCTGAAGCGCGTGGGGGAAAAGGGGGAAGGCAGGTTCGTTCCCATAAGCTGGGACGAGGCGCTGCAAACCATAGCTGACACGCTGAAGGCGCAGAAAAAGGCCTTCGGCCCCGAATCCCTCGCCGTTCTTTCCCCCGCAAGGCGCAACTACAGCGAATATCTCTACCGCCTTCTCACCGCGCACGGCAGTCCCAACTACGGGCACAGCGGCATCTGCGCCATGCAGCTTTTCTTCGGCTTCTGCCATACCGTGGGCGCGCGCCCCGTGCCGGACTATAAGAACGCCGACGTCATCCTCATCTGGGGCAAGCAGCCCGTGTATTCCGGCCCGCCGCTGGGCTCGGCCGCAGCCCTGGTGAAGGCCTTCCACCGCGGCGCGCGCATCTACGCCATCAAACCTTCCCTCGAAGCGGACGGCAGCTTCGCCACGGACTGGATTGCCGTCCGGCCCGGCACGGACGCGGCGCTCGCTCTCGCCATGCTCCATGTGGTCACGCGCGAGAACCTCATCGACAAAGAATTCGTGGAGAAGTGGTGCTACGGCTACGACAGGCTGGCCGAACACGTGCGTCAGTATTCTCCCGCCTGGGCGGAAAACGTCTGCGGCGTGCCGGCCGCGACCATCGAGGAGCTGGCCCGCACCTACGCCACCACCAAAAGAGCCACCATCGACTTCGGCAACGGCCTCGAACATGCCCCATCCGCCAGCGACGCCATCCGCGCCATCGCCATGCTCATGGCCGTCACCGGGCACCTCGACAGGCCGGGCGGAAACCTGTTCCCGGGCAAGGGTTCCACCATGCCCGCGCCGCGCAGCGTACACCTGAAGGAGCGCTACGCCCCCGAATGGCTGGACAAGATTGTGGGACCGGAATTTCCGCGCGTCTTTCAGCCCTTCCGGGAAGGAACCTCCGCCGCCTACCCGCGCCTTTTTGCAGACGTGCTGAAGGATTCTCCCGTCATCCACACCATCATCGCGCCGGGCAGCCAGCCCACGGTGAGCACCCGTAACCCGCGCGGGGTCATCGAGGCGCTGAAAAAGCTGGACTTCTACGTCGTCATCGACACGCACCGCACCGCGGACACGGCCTATGCCGACATCGTGCTGCCCGCCCTCACCCCCTACGAAATCGACCATCCCTTCGAAGTGCGCGGTCCCTTCATCATGGCCCGCAACAAAGTCGTCGAACCCGTGGGACAGGGCCGCTCCATGCAGCAGATTATCATGGACATCGGCGTGGCTCTCGGATACGGCGACGACTTCTGGCAGGGAGACATGAAGACGGCCATGGACTGGCAGCTCGAACCGCTCGGCATGACCATGGAGGAGCTCCGCGCCCACCGCACGGGCATCGTCTATCCTCCGGCCGGAGAGCGTACCTTTGAAAAGTACGACGAGGTGTTCCACACCCGAAGCTCCCGCCTGGACAGGGCCCCGTACCTTGCACAGGGCAAGGTCGCGCTGTACAACACGCGGTTCGAGGAGGCAGGCTTTGCTCCCATGCCGCGCTGGGTGGAGCCCGTGGAAAGCGTGAGCGGCACGCCGGAGCTGTTGAAGGACTACCCTCTCGTCCTGTCCGACTACCACACGTCCCGCAGCTTTTCCGCAGGATGGCAGCGCAACGTGCCGTATCTGCGCGAGGTGGAAAAGGAGCCCTCCCTGCACATACACCCGGAAACGGCAAAAGAGCACGGCATAGCAGACGGGGACAGAGTCACCGTCACCTCGCCTCACGGCAGCCTCACGGTCCGTGCCGAATACTACCCCGGCATAAGAAAGGACACGGTCATGCTGCTGCACGGCTGGTGGCAGGGCTGCAAGGAGCTCGGCCTTGCCGACATGCCGCTGCTGGACGGAGGAGCCAACGTCAACGTTCTCTACTCACCCGACCTTGAAAGAGGAGCCGACCCCCTCGTCACGGCCATAGGCAGCCAGACGCTGGTCAACGTGCGCAGGGCCTGAGCCCGGTACCGCAAGGACGTATCCATGAATACCGAATACAAGATTCTGTTTGATGCGGAGCGCTGCGTGGCCTGTCACGGCTGCGTCGTCGCCTGCAGGGCATGGCGGGAACTTCCGACGGACATCTTTTTCCGCCGCCTGGAAACCATCTGGCAGAAAGGGGAACCCATGCCCCGCCTGCGCCATGCGTCCGTGGCCTGCCAGCACTGCGCGGAGCCTGCCTGCGTGGAGGCCTGCCCCGTGGGCGCCATCCGTAAAAACGCCGACGGCCTCGTGCTGGTGGATGAAGACTCGTGCGTGGGCTGCCGCGCCTGCGAAAGCGCCTGCCCCTTCGGCGTGCCGCAGTATCCCGAAAAGAGCGGCGGGAACATGGCCAAGTGCGACCTGTGCCTCGGTCGCTTCGACATGGAAAAGGAAGAGCCTCCCTGCGTGGCCACCTGCCCCACCCGCGCCCTCGCTCTGGTGAGGATGGATGCGGAAGAAAAGAAGCGGACGGAAAAGGCCCTGCTCAACCTGCTGGCCTCCGGCACTCTGTAGCCAGTCCCGATGCTCCGGCGCACAAGTCCGGGCAAACGGGAAAGACCTCCCCCACCACCGAGGCCGGCTCCTCCCCTCTGCACAAGACAGCGGCGGCCCCGTTTCTTTGGAGCCGCCCTCCCGAATGCGGCCGGGCAAGACCGCGCTTCTCCCGCCAGAGGCTCCGGCAGCATGCCGCATCTGCACGCGCCACGCCCGCATGAGCGTCATGAAGGAAAAAGGACGGCTTCTTTGAAAAGCCGCCCTTTTTTCATTTGAACCACAAGCCGGGAAAACTATCCCTTCCTGTCCATGAGGCCGAACTGCTCAAGCTTGTCGTAAAGCGTTCTTCTGCCTATGCCGAGAAGTTCGGCCGCCTGCGTCTTATTTCCGCTGCACAGGGCAAGCGCCTGCTGCAGCGCCTGAACTTCGGCGTTGCGCACGGCGTCGGAAAGGGACAGCGGCGTATCCGAA
This sequence comes from uncultured Mailhella sp., assembly GCA_944322695.1. GTDB lineage: Bacteria > Desulfobacterota > Desulfovibrionia > Desulfovibrionales > Desulfovibrionaceae > Mailhella. Next base: position 23,491 of record CALUPQ010000081.1, read on the forward strand.
GCGCCGACGTCCCCGGATGAAGGCACGGTGAAGGGCACGGCATCCGCAAGGGAGCCCAGGGATTCGGGCATGAGCTTGTCGCCCTCCGTCAGAAGAAAGGCCCTCTCCAGCACATTTTCCAGTTCGCGGATGTTGCCCTTCCACGGCTGGCTGTACAGAATGTTCATGGCCGCCGGGCTTATCTGCGTCACGTTGCGGCCGTAGCGCGCGTTGAAGCGGTTGATGAAAAAGCCGATAAGAGCCGCAAGGTCCTCGCGTCTCTCGCGCAGCGGCGGAAGATACAGCGGAATGACGGAAAGACGGTAGAAAAGGTCCTCACGGAAGCGCCCCGTCTTCACGTCCTCTTCCAGGCGGCGGTGCGTGGCCGCGATGAAGCGCACGTCGATGCTCACGCTTTTGTTGCTGCCCACGGGACGGATTTCATGTTCCTGAATGGCGCGCAGCAGCTTGGCCTGCGTGGAAGGGGAAAGCTCGCCTATTTCGTCCAGAAACACCGTGCCGCCCTGCGCCTCCTCCAGAAGGCCGCGGCGGCTGTTCACCGCGCCGGTGAAGGCGCCCTTCACATGCCCGAAAAGCTCGCTCTCAAGAAGGGATTCCGGCAACGCCGCGCAGTCGATGGTGAGAAAGGGTCTGTCCCTGAACGCGCTTGCGCGATGCACGTATTCCGCAAGCCTGCTCTTGCCCGTACCCGTCTCGCCGGTAATGAGAATGGGCACGCTGGTGGCCGCCACCTTGCGGATGATTTGCAAAACCTGCTTCATGGCGGGGCTGTTGTATATCATGGACACCTGAGTGTGTTCTTCGCAGGGCTTTTCCTGAAGCTGGCTGTGCAGCCTCGCATGCTCGGCCGCGCGCTGCACCAGGGAGGCGAGCTCGGCATTGTTCACGGGCTTGGTCAGGTAGCTGTATGCGCCGAGCTGCACGGCCTCCACCGCGCTTTCGATGGTGCCCACGCCCGTCATCATGATGAAGGGCAGCTGGGCGTTCATGGCGCGCACGCGGCGCAGCACCTCAAGCCCGCTCATGCCGGGCATGGAAAGGTCGCACACCACCACGTCTATGCCGCCCGCGGCCATGCGGGCCAGCGCCCTTTCGCCGGAAAGGGCCGTTTCCGTCTTCCAGCCCTTGCGGGAAAAAAGCAGGGCCAGAATTTCATGCCACTCGGGGTCGTCGTCCACCACCAGAATCTGATAACCGCTTTTTCTGCTTTCGCTCATCGTCTCACCTGAAGCGTCATTTTGCAAAGAACATAGTAGCGGCAACGCAGGCGCGCGTAAAGAAAAACCCGTTTTTTCCCCCTTGCGCGGAGTGCGGCACAGCAAAAGCCGGCTGTGCACAAACCCGCACAGGCTCCCGCCGGAGCCTATCCTTCTCAAGCGGCCATGCACTTTATAACATCGTGCAATCATTACATATCATCTTTTTGGAACGATTCCTGCATAACACTCGCATGGCAAGACTTCTCCGTTCCGTCCGGTGCACGCCTGCGGAAACGGGTACCCCTTCCTTTCGGCCAGACCTTTCAAAACACAAGGAAGTTTTAATGAACAAACTTCTCGTTTCCGGCGCCGCGGCAGTGCTGCTCTGCCTTCTGTGTTCCGGCGCCCCGGCTGCGGAAAGCCCGCATGGCCTCGCTCCGGCGGGCGACATGCCCTTCATTCCCGACCTCGGGGGCCTGCGCCACAAGGCCTTCAAAAACCAGTACGGCCAGCAGCGCGAACTTTCCGAAGCCGTGCTTGTCAGGCAAAGCTCCGTGAAGGACGGCAAAGCCGCCGTGCCTGCGGGCGGGCTGTGCTACATTTCGGAAACGGAAGAGGACGCCGCGCCCTTCCGCCGCGACCCGTTCCTCGTGCTCGGGGAGCACGCCTATCTTGTGGACCTGAAGCAGACCGTGCGCACCGTGCGCGACGTCAATCTGAAAAAGGGCGAGAAGGTGCTCGTCGACGACGCGGGCTACCGCCTGTGGTTCGACTACGCCACCGACCATTACGATTTGCCCTACATCCAGATGGCGCTCATCGCCCCCTCGGGCCACTGGCCCATGGAATTTTCCGTTTCCTCCAAGTTCCCCGCCATCAAGGACCTGCCCGACCGCAGCCACATGGAAGGCGACGTGGAACAGCTCGACGAATTCTTCCTCGACCCCGTGTTCGACTACGGCGCGAGCCGCTTCGAAGTGAAGGACCACGACTTCACCAAGGCGCATTTCGCCGCGCTCAGCTATCCCGTCATCGAGGAGGCCACCTTCTCGCTCTCCCGCCCCGTGGTGCTCGACCTCAGGCAGGAGGAATACCGCCTCTACGGCACCAAGCGCATCTACGCCTTCCGCGAAAGCAGCGGCTTCCGCGTCCGCGTGACGGATTTTTCCGGCAGCACCGTGCTGGCCGAAAAGCTGGTGCGCCCCGTCAGCTCCCAGGGCTACAAGGACGAGGATAAGGAAAAGGACGCCTACAGCCTCACCGTGCCCGGCGAGGACATGCGCATCGAAATCGCCGTGCAGCCCGAATACCTGCGCCATTCCGACTTCATGCCCTGGTCCACGGCCGTCCCGCACGACTGGCAGGACGGCGTGCTGAGCTTCGTCATCTACCGCGACCTCGTCACCGTGAAGAACGGCGAAGCCTGGCCGCTTGATGCCCGCTACAAGGTGGGGCTCGAAGCGAACCTGCTCACCGGCAAGCTCCAGCGCCTCACGCTGGAAAACGCGGAAGCCTTCACGCTCGACGCCGAAAACGACAGCTTCGACGGACCCGTGAAGTACTCGGACATCTGGAACCGTCCCGCCTTCCGTCTCGTGGCCGACGACATCGAAGGCGACAAGGTGAAAAGCTACTACCTGCGCGACGCCTTCTTCCAGCGTACCGACAACCTCGCCTTCACGGACAAGGGCCGCAAGGACATCGACTGCTTCATCGGCCGCGCCCCGACCTTCATCTCCATTCTGGAAGACAGCTTCCTCACCCGTCTGGCCATGCCGGAATTCGGTACGGAAGTGCAGGGCTCGCACTTCACCTCCTTCCCCAGCGTCATGCCCAACATGGCCTTCCACTCCCCGGACCCCACGGCTCCCTTCGGCGGCCTCATGCGCGGCTTCGGGCGCGAACAGGTGACCAACCGCCGCGGCGAAAGACTCACCTCCTCCGAAGGCCTCGTCATCCGCGGCAGCTACGTGGACTGGAAGAACAACCGCATCGTCATTCCGCCCTCCGGTCTGTTCTACACCTCACGCAACGCCCGCAACGTGCGCGCCCTGAACGGCGAAACCTTCTACATGCTCGGCCGCCGCGCCTACATCGCCACCTTCGAATCCACGACCTTCACGCGCCGCAACTTCGACATCGACTTCTGGCGCGTGCAGCCCGACGCCAGCCAGCATCCCATCTACTGGCAGGACCAGCCTCTCGGCGTGAACAACAAGGTGCTGCGCCTCACCGAAAGCCACCTGCTCGACGACAGGCCCATGGCGCAAATCAACGTGGTGAAGTACTCGGGCAACAACTTCGGCGCGCCCTTCGAACTTGCGCAGGGCCTCAGCCGCGAACAGGGCGACCGCTACTACCTGCACGACCGCTTCGCCGAAGGCGCCACCTGGATTGAGCCGGAATTCGTGGGCGAAACCTACGTGCGCGTGAAGAGCTTCGGCACGCCCGCCATCCAGAACGTGCAGTACACCTACGAAAAGCCCGTGCGCGTCCTGCTCGCTCCCGGCGAGGAAAAGGCCGTGGGCAAGAACCATGCGCTGAAGCTCGTCGCCTTCGACGAAGCCGCCGGCACGAGCACCGTCGAACTTCGCAGAAACGACGGCTCTCTGGTGGAAACAAGGACCCTCGGCCCCCTCACGGCAGAGACCCGCGCCTTCCTGCCCCAGCATCAGCGCGTGGTGAACTCCCTGCAGTTCCAGTTCGACGAAGGCAAGAACAAGGTGCTCGCCGAAATGGACGTGAAGACGCCTTTCGAAAAGGGCAAGGCCGCCTTCTACACCTACGTGGATTTGAGAAAGCTCGAAAGCGACACCCCCTACGAAGGCGACCCGCGCTTCATGGTGCGGCCCGACGTGTGCGGTCACTGCTACCAGCTCAATGAAGTGCTGCTGGACAACCCCGAGCCCATCATCCTCGACAAGGAGCATCCCCGCTTCGACGGTCCGCTCATGGCCGACGGCAAGCCCCAGTTCAGCATCGTCATCGACAGCTTCGACGGCGAAATGATTCACGCCTGGCACATCGAGACCAACTACCGCAAGCGCGTGTTCAAGAGCGCCAACCTCGCCTTCCAGCCGCGCAACAACATCGACGTGCTCATGGGCGTGAACGGCACCATCGAAGGCTTTTTGCGCGCCTCGCTCATGGAGCGCTCCGCCTGGCAGGAATACTGGCGCACCGGCACGCATCCTCACCCCGAACGTGGGCTCGACGCATGGCTGGCCCACAAGTTCCAATAGCATAGGCAGGTACCATCATGAATATTCCCTATGAGGAGCGCCGTCGCTCTTTCCTGAGCTGCTTCTACAGCATGCAGGAATCCCTGCCCGGCCTGCTGGCCATGTTCTTCATCGCGCTGTTTTCCAACAATCTCGCGGGCTCTCCGAACCCGCTGACGCTGGAAAACCTGTTCGGATGGCTTGATGGCGTCATCGGTCCGGTCAACCATCAGCCTCTCTTTCAGATACTCAACTCCAACTTCGTGTGGAACCCCTTCCTCGTCGGTCTCATCATCGGCAACGTCTTCGGCGTGCCGGACTCCTGGAAGCGCGGACTTTCCTACATCCATAAGCTCATGCCGCTCGGCATCATCATGCTGGCGCCGCACTTCATCTTCAGTCATGCGGAGAAGGCCGGAATGCCGCTCATTCTTCTCGCCTTCGCCGTCATGCTGCTGACCTCCGTCGTCACCATGCTGCTCGGCAGGCTCCTGCGCATGGACGACCGTTTCTACTCCACCGTCGCGGGTGCCCTTTCCACGGGCGACCCCCACGTGGTGGCCATCCTCATGCCCATGCTGAAGTCCAAGGGCGGGCAGGTCATCAACGCTCTCGGCAGCATCCTGCTGTTCGGACTCGTCGCCTCCTTCCTGCTGCCCCTTCTCGGGCACGCCCTCGGCATGGAGGACAAGGCCTTCGCCGTTCTTTCCGTGTTCGGCATAGGCAACACGGGGCAGATGTTCAACGCGGCCTTCGGCTACAGCTACGAGGCCGGGCACTGGGCGCACTACTTCGAATCCGTGCGCCACGCCCTCATGCCCGCAGGCTTCCTGTTCGTGTTCTTCGTCATGTTCATCCGCGCCCGCATCTACCGGGACGACGAGAACGTGATGGCCACGCGCGCCCACAAAAGCCTGCCGCTCTTCATCATCGTCTTCATCATCGCCTACGTCGTGGTGCAGTTCCATGTGGTGAAGGAACCGGCCCATCTCGCCATCTTCGAACTGGTGAAGTGGGACTTCTCGCTCGCCGCAGCCGCCCTCGGCCTTTCGCTTCCCCTGCGCGAAATCGCCCAGTGGGGGCTGCGCGGCGTGGTTCTCGCCTTCACCTCCGGCATCATCCGCATCGCCGTGCTCGTCCTCTGCCTGCTCGCCGCCGCCCACTTCAACTTCCCGCTCTTCTAAGGAGGAAACCATGCGTCAATCCCATACCACCGACGATGCCGGTTTCAACTACATGGAAAACTCCGGGCAGGAAGAACATGACCGCGACATGGTGGGCATCATACTCGCCGTCGCCTTCATGGTCCTCACCGTGCTCGTGCAGCGCGCAGGCCTGCTCTAGCAGGGCCACCCTTTTCCGAACAGAACACTCATAACTGTCGGACTCCCAACCTCAGCCCGGCCGGGACCTTCACCCGGCCGGAAGCCAACCCTCCAAAAGCCTCCCGCGTGGCGGACGTCACGCACGGGCTTTTTCAAGGAACCCTACCATGACAGGCATCACGTTCTACCTCCATATTCTGTTCGCCCTGCTGCTCTTCTGGGCCACGGCGACAGCCATCTACATGGGCGTATTTCACGCCCACAGGCCGGACCGCAGTCAGGGACGCCGGCACCTCTGCCTCGTCTTCTCCTCGCTGCTGTCCTTCGTCATCTGCTTCTTCATGTATTCCTGGTCCTATCTCAGCTGGTAAAAAGGAGGCTCTCCATGAAATCCACGCTTTCCGCCGCTCTTGCTCTGGCCCTCTGCCTCACCTTCTCCTCCGCCTCGCTGGCCGCCGATGAAGGCATCAACGTCAACACCGCCACGCAGGAAGAACTCGCTTCCGTGCCCGGCCTGAACGCCGACCTGGCCAAGGCCATCGTGGAATACCGCGAAGACATGGGCGACTTCATGTCCATCGACGAACTGGCCGACGTGCCCGGCATGAACAAGGACGCCTTTGACCAGGCCAGGCAGGTTCTGCGCGTGGACGCCATTTCCGGCGCCGAGTGCAACTGCTGATTTTCCCCTGCCTCCACGAAAGAAGGCGGCCGGAGCGCTCTCCGACCGCCTTCTTTTTTCATCTCTTTATCGTTCCGCACCTTCCGGCAACGCCTGCAAGAACCGCCATGCCTCTGCTTGAAAAGGCAGGCACCGCCTGCCTGCAAAAACAGCGTCCCTCAAAAACACCCTGGGAAAAGGCCCAAGGGCAGGACGCTCCCCTGCATAAACGCAGTCCGCAACACGGCCGACCCCTCCGCCGTTTTTCCTCAAAGGGGCAGGATGAGGCCGGACGAAGCCTCCTCCGGAAAAGAAGAGCCCCGGGACTTTTCCGTTTCCTTTGCGCCTCTTCGGTGCTGCAAAAGGCTTAAGGAAGGTGAGAAGTCTCTGTCGAAAGCTCCCGGAAAGGCGCCCTTCCCTTTTCCGTCCGGGCCGCCGCTTTCCGAAACGCCGTACAGGTCACGCCCGGGAAACGGGCACGGCCTTGAGCGAATGCTTCAGCGCCTTTTCGATTTTCACGTCCACGAACTGCCCGGGGCGACCTTCGCCTTCGGGCATGCGCACGTTCACCATGTCCCCCCACACGTCGCGGCCCTGCCATTCGTTGCCGCCCTCGGTCTGCCTGGCGCTCGGCGCTTCCAGAAGCACGTCGGTCTCAAGGCCCACGCGGGTGCGCAGCCACGCTTCGGCACGCTCGTTCTGAAGGCTCTGGAGGCGCTCAAGCCGCTCCAGCTGCACTTCGTGCGGAATTTTGAAAGGCATGGCCGAAGCTCTGGTGCCCGGCCTGTCGGAATAACAGAAGGAGAAGCTGGACATGAAGCCGCAGCTGTCGATGGCCTTCAGGGTATCCTCGAATTCCTCTTCCGTTTCCGAGGGGAAGCCCACGATGAGGTCGGTGGAGAGCGCCATGTCGGGGCGCGCCTTGCGCAGCCCTTCCACCACGGAAAGGTAGCGCTCCATGGTGTAGCCGCGGCCCATCTTCTTCAGCATGGAATCGGAGCCGGACTGAAGCGGCAGGTGCAGGCGCGGGCAGAGCTGCGGCAGTTCGGCGAACATGTCGATGGTTTCCTGCGAGAAGTCCCGCGGATGGGCGGAAACGAAGCGGATGCGGCGAAGGCCGGGGATGGCCGCCACCTGACGCAGAAGTTCGGGAAAGCTCGTACCGTCCCCGCTCTTGTCGTTGCCGAAGACGTTGACGTTCTGGCCGAGCAGCGTGATGTCGCCCGCGCCGCGCGCCACCCAGGCGCGGCATTCGTCGAGCACGGCCTTTGTGGAGCGGGACTTTCTCGGCCCGCGCGTATAGGGCACGATGCAGTAGGCGCAGAAGTTGTCGCAGCCCTGCATGATGTTCACATAGGCCACGGGCGTGACGCCCTGCTGCTCCGGCCTGCCGGCAGCGTCCACAAGGCAGGGGTCGCGGTCGGGAAACACGTCGGTGAAATCAAGGAAGGAGAGCTTCAGCTTCGGCTCGTGCAGCAGGCGGACGAAGGCTTCGGGCACAGAGGCCACGCCGTCGCTGCCCGCCACAAGGCGCACCTGCGGGTGACGGCGCATGAGCTCCTCGCCGAGCTGCTGGGCCACGCAGCCGGCCACGCCCACCACGGCGCGGGGGTTGGCCCGCTGCACGCGTCCAAGGGCGCTGTGCACCTTCTGCTCCGGCTTCTCGCGCACGGAGCAGGTGTTCAGAAACACCACGTCGGCTTCTTCCAGCGGCTTTTCCTCAAAGCCGAGCCGCATGAGAGCGCGCTCCACCCACTGAGACTCGTTGACGTTCATCTGACAGCCAAACGTGATGCAATGAAATCCGGGCCTGCCCATGGTATCTCCTGAAAAAATTGAATCAGTGCGCCTTTGCGGGGCGCTTTTTCTGCGGCATCACGCAGAGCCGCCGTTTTATTCCGTGCCGCGGGGCTTTTGCGCCGTCCCGCTCCGAATCTCCGGCCCATCCAAAAATTTCCCGAACAGCCGGGGCCTTTCGGTCGTGCTTCCGGCAGCGCCTTCCGCCGCCCGCTCTCTTCCGGGTGTTCCTCCCCCGCAGGAGTGAAACGCGCCCGGCCTTCCGCCGCCCCGCGGGAACCTTTTTCCCAAGGGAAACAGCCGCCCTCCGGAGCGTCGCTCCGTTGCCACGCCTCCGGCTTTCGGACGGCTTCGGGAGCCGGAACGACCTGCCGCTCCAGCTATTGCGCCTTCTCCATGCCGAAAAAGCGCCGGGCGTTATCCCCTGTGAGCGTCCACAACTCTTCCGTGCTCATGCCGAGCTCCGAGGCAAGGCACTCGGCCGTGAACACGGTAAGCGCGGGCTCGTTGGTCTTGCCCCGCCAGGGCTGCGGCGCAAGATAGGGGCAGTCGGTCTCAAGCATGAGCCGCTCGGGAAGCACTTCGTGCAGGGCCTCGCGCACCTCGGCGTTGGCCTTGAAGGTCGATGCTCCGCCGAAGGCAATGTGCCACCCGCGCTCCATAATCTGTTTCGCCCGCGTCCTGTCGCCGCCGAAGCAGTGCCACAAAAGCGGCCAGTCCCGCATGCCCTCCTCATCCAGAATGGCAAACACCTTGTCCCAGGCGTCGCGGGAGTGGATGACCACGGGCTTGCCGAGCTCCTTCGCCAGACGAAGCTGACGGCGGAACCACGGCTCCTGAAGCGCGGAGGGAGAATAGCCTTCCTCGTAGTGATAATCCAGACCGATTTCACCCACGGCCCTGATGAGAGGGTCCGTCTTCACGGCCTCCACAAGGCGCTCCCACTCCTCTTCATCCGCATGGAGCACGTCCTCGGGGTGCAGGCCCCGGGCGAAGCAGATGTCCGGCGCCTTGGGCAGCGCGGCGGCCGCTTCGAGAATGACGTTCCTGTTCGCGGCGTAGCGCTCGTGCTGCAGAAACATGTGCACGATGAGGGATACTCCGGAGGAGACGGCCCGCTCCAGCATGCCGGAAAGGTCGGGCAGAAGGCGCTCGTCGTCGAGGTGGGCGTGGCTGTCCGCGCCGGTGAAAGGCAGGCCGAGGCTCTGTGGCAGCGGCCGCTGTTTTGGGGAAGACATGGCTTATTCCTCTCCCCTTGCCGAAAGTTTGCGCAGAACGTCCTGCCACACGGCTTCGGGGTCTATGTTCTTCATGCAGTCGAAATGCCCCTTCGGGCACGTCCTGTGACCGTGCAGCCCGCAGGGGCGGCAGGGCACGTCCGCTTCCATCACGCTGCTCAGCTCCCCGCGGGGCGCAAAGCCGAGAGCGCGCACCGTGGGCCCGAACAGCGCCGTCACCGGCGTATGCTGCGCCCAGGCAAGGTGCATGGGGCCGGAATCGTTGGTGACGTAGTCATCCAGTCTGCCGAGCACGGCGGCGAGAGACAGGAGACTGGTCCTGCCGGAAAGGTCCAGAAAACGGGGTTCATCCTCTCTCACTCCCGCAAGGGTCCGCACCTTTGCGGCGGTATCCTCCTCGCCGGGGCCGGCCAGCAGTACGGCGTTCACCCCCTCATCCAGCGCACGGCGCAGGATAAAGGCAAAACCTTCCGGCGTCCAGCGCTTGGTGGGCCACACCGAGCCGGGGTGCAGGCCGATGGTCCTTCCCGCAGGAAGCGGCGAAAGAAGCGCCTGAGCCTCCTCATGGGCGCGGGCGGGCAGCACCAGCTCGGGCCAGCGAAGGCTCTCGTCCTCCCGCACGGCGCGCGGCACGTCCAACGCGTCGCACAGAAGCAGCAGACGCTCGATTTCCTGAAGTTCCCGGAAACGGCGGCTCACGCGGCGCGTGAACACGAAGCGTGAAAGCGCGGCCTCACAGTAGCCCACACGCACCGGTGCCCGGCTCGCCAGGGCCATGTACGAACTTCTCAGGCTGAGGTGGGCGTCCACCCAGACATCGTACCCTCTCCGCGCAATCTCACGCCCCTGCCGAAACACGGCGGCAAGGCCCTTTTCGCGGCCGCGCTTGTCGCAGGCATAGACGCGGGAAATTTCCGGCTGCTCCTCATACAGGGAGGAAAGCCCGCCGCGCACGTAGAAATCCAGCTCCGCCTGCGGCCATGCGGCCTTCAGCATGCGGATGAGGGGCAGCGTGAGGACCGAATCCCCCAGAAAGGCGGTGTTCCATACGGCAATACGCATAGGAACCTCAGCAGATGCGGGGCAGCTGCGCCCCTTCCAGCATGGAAAGAAGTCTCGTGCCGCCCATGAAGGTGCGAAGCTCCACCCGGGGCTTTTCCGCTTCCACGATGTCGCCTATGATGGCGGCCTCGGCGCCAAACTCGCAATCCTTCATGACGGCAAGGGCCGCCTGCGCCTTTTCGCGGGGCAGAATGCAGATGAGCTTGCCCTCGTTGGCAAGGTACAGAGGGTCGAGCCCGAGCACGTCGCACCCTGCGCGCACATTTTCGTGCACGGGAACGGCCGCCTCCTCCACCACGCAGCCCACGCCGGACTGCTCGGCGATTTCGTTGAGCGTGGTGGCAAGGCCGCCGCGCGTGGGGTCGCGCAGAACATGAACGTCGCCCACTTCGGTGATGAGGCGCTCCACCATGTGATTCAAAGGCGCGCTGTCGCTCGCAACGCCGGCGGCAAAGGAAAGACCGTCGCGCTGAGCCATGACGGTAAGGCCGTGGTCGCCCATGGCGCCGCTCACAAGCACCGCGTCCCCGGGTCTTGCGGCATGGCCGGAAGGCGCGGGGACTGCAAGCACCTCGCCCACGCCCGCGGTGGTGATGAACATCCTGTCGCACGCGCCCCTGGGCACCACCTTGGTGTCGCCCGTCACGATGGAAACGTCCGCCTTCTTCGCGGCAAGGGCCATGTCCGCCACCACCTTTTCCAGAACGTCGAGCTCCAGCCCTTCCTCAAGAATGAAGGCGCAGGAAAGATAGCGCGGACGCGCCCCAAGCATGGAAACGTCGTTCACCGTGCCGTGCACCGCAAGGGAGCCGATGCTGCCGCCGGGAAAGAAGAGCGGGGTCACGGTGTAGCCGTCCGTGCTCATGGCCACGGGGCCGGAAATGTCGAGAAGCGCCGCATCGTCCATGCGCCGCAGGATGCCGTTGTCGAAATGGCGGAGAAACACGTCGGCAATGAGCCGCTGCGACGCTCTGCCGCCGCTTCCGCTGTCGAGAAGAATCTTCATGGCTGGCCTTTGAAAAAAGATGGATGCCTGAGAAAACGCCGCCGCTTCCGGAAGTCGCCGGAAATGCGCCGGATGGAAAAACCTTTCCCCGCCGAACGGGAAAACGCCTCTCCGCCGGACCGGAAGCTCCCCGTCCGCGCCCGTTTCCGGCCAATCCGCCGACAGGACGCAGGGGACGCATGAAAGGCAATCTAGCACAAACGCGCGCAAAAAAAAACGCCCGGTCCCTCCCCGCGGGGGGAGGGAAAACCGGACGTTTCCGTCATATCTTGAAGAAATCCCGAGCGTTCCGTCGTCAGCGACGGGAGGGAGTCCTTTTCTCCCGGACGGAGTTCCGTTCATCCGTCCGTAAGGCTCCCTGCGCGCCGTTCAGCGCGTTGCCGGAGGGGCAGCGGCCGTCTCCGGCGGTCTCTTTCTACATCCTGCCCTTCAGAAGTTCGGCAATCTGCGTCACGTCCTTGTCGCCGCGGCCGGAGAGGCAGACCATGATAATCTTGTCCTTGTCCAGCGTGGGGGCAAGGCGTATGGCATGGGCGAGCGCGTGGGAGGATTCCAGCGCGGGAATGATGCCTTCCTTTCTGGACAGGGTAAGGAAGGCGTCCACGGCTTCCTCGTCGGTCACGGTGACGTACTCGGCGCGGCCGGAATCCTTGAGCTGGCAGTGTTCAGGTCCCACGCCGGGGTAGTCGAGTCCGGCGGAAATGGAGTACACCGGGGCCACGCCGCCGTTTTCGTCCTGGAGAAGATAGCCGTTGAATCCGTGCAGAATGCCGGGCTTGCCCTTGCACAGGCTCGCGGCGTGCTGACCGTAGCCCGGGCCCTTGCCGCCGGGTTCCACGCCCACGAGCTTCACCTCCGCGTCATCGAGGAAGCCCGCGAACATGCCGATGGAGTTGGAACCGCCGCCCACGCAGGCCACGGCGTAATCGGGCAGGCGGCCTATCTGCTCAAGGCTCTGGGCGCGGGCCTCACGGCCGATGATGGACTGGAAATGGCGCACCATGACGGGATAGGGATGCGGGCCCACGGCGGAGCCGAGCACATAGAACATGTCGGGCTCGTTCACGAAGCAGGCCAGCGCCTCGTCCACGGCTTCCTTAAGAGTACGCTGACCGCTCATGGCCGGACGCACGTCCGCGCCCATCATGCGCATGCGGAACACGTTGAGGGCCTGGCGGTGCATGTCCTCCTCACCCATGTACACCACGCACTCCATGCCGAAGAGCGCCGCCGTGGCCGCCGTGGCCACGCCGTGCTGACCTGCGCCGGTTTCCGCCACCAGACGTTTCTTGCCCATGCGCTTGGCCAGAAGCACCTGACCCAGGGTGTTGTTGATTTTGTGCGCGCCGAGGTGATTCAAATCCTCGCGCTTCAGATAAATCTGCGCGCCGCCGAGCTCGCGGCTCAGGTTGCGGCAATGGAAAACCGGAGAGGGACGCCCGCAGTAATGGGCAAAGAGCGCGGCAAGCTCGGCCTGGAAGTCGGGGTCGTCGCGGTACTTCGTGAAGGCTTCGTTGACCTCGTCGAGGACCTTCTTCAGATTTTCGGGAACATACTGGCCGCCGTAGGGACCGAAAAAGCCGGTTTCAAAGGCCTTGGCGCAAGTCTTGCTGGATTCGGAAACGCTCATGTCTGACTCCTTCTGGGTCGGGCACGGCCTCCGATTCTGCCATATAAAAAACCGCGGCCGTTGTTCCCGACCGCGGTTCAATGATATTGATGTAGAGAAAACACTCCAGAACCCGGCCCCTTTAGCAGGGCCACCACCACATGCAGGAAAGAGTTCTGGAAGAGTTCGTGTTCATGGCTTTGTTAGTAGCCGAAAAAGGCAATGCCGTCAAGAGGGGATGCGGGAGCTTTTCGGCTGGAAGGCCGTCGTCCGGGAAGCATCACACTCCCCGGTAGCGGTACCACGCCGCGCAGCTTCCCTCGGTGGAGACCATGCACGGCCCGGTGGGGTTCTGCGGCGTGCACACCTTCCCGAAAAGCGGGCACTTGTCCGGCGTGAGCGCGCCGCGAAGAATGTCGCCGCAGCGGCAGCCGGGAATCCTGCCCGTATCCTCCATGGTCAGGCCGAGCCTCTCCAAAGCGTCGAACTCACGCCATTCGTCACGCAGGGCGAGACCGCTTTCGGGAATGGTCCCGAGGCCGCGCCAGCGCGCGTCCGTCACCCGGAACACGGTTTCCATGATGCGCACCGCCTGCGGGCTGCCCTCCTCGCTCACGGCGCGCACGTAGGCGTTGCCCACCGCGGGCCTTCCCTCACGCAGCATTTCGAGCATGAGACACAGGGCGGAAAGGATGTCCGCGGGCTCGAATCCGCCCACCACGGCCGGGCGTCCGAACTCCTCCGCCAGAAAGGCGAAGGGAGAAAGCCCCAGCACCACGGCCACATGCCCCGGCAGCAGGAAGGCGTCGATTCTGTGCGCCCCCTCCCCGTCTCCGGCAAGCAGCGCCCGCATGGCCGGAGGCACCAGCTTGTTGCACGGCACGATGCAGAAATTGGAAAGCCCCATCTTCCGCGCCGCCATCACCGCCCCGGCAATGACGGGCGCCGTGGTCTCGAAGCCCACGGAAGGAAAGACCACGGTATCGCCGGGGTGCTCCGCGGCCAGCTTCACCGCGTCCAGCGGGGAATACACCACCTGCACGCGCGCGCCATCGGCCATGGCGTGCTTGAGCGAGCGGCCGTCCGGCCCGGGAACGCGCAGAAGGTCGCCGAAGGTGGCAACGATGACGTCCGGCTTCTCCGCCGCACGGATGAAGGCCGCCACTTCCGAATCGTGCGTGACGCACACCGGGCAGCCCGGTCCGGAAAGATGCTCCAGCCCCTCGGGCAGCAGGGAGCGCAGGCCGCTGCGGAAAATGGACACCGTGTGCGTGCCGCACACTTCCATGAAGCGCACGGGCCTGCCGAGCGCCGCAAGCTCGCGCTCCAGCCTGCCGAGCAGGGCACGGCAGAGCGCCGGGTCGTGAAACGAAGAAGAAAGATTCATGCGGCCGCCTCCTGAACGCGTTTTTCCTTTCCTTGGGTAAACGCGGGACCGGGTCGTGTCAACGGCAGGCCGGAGAAAAAACGAAGAAGCGGCAGAACGTCCTTTCCTTTCAAAGCCCGGAGGAACCGTCACTCCGGCACGTCTTCCTGCCCCGCTCCGGGTCTTTTCGCACTGCCCTGCATGAGCTTCTTTCTCCCGCACTTCACGGAAGAGGCGGCCATGCCGGGCAACCGCCGCAGCACCTTTGCCGGGAGCCGGACAGCTCCGCAAGGTAGCAAGATATAACGTGAGCAAAAATGCCCCACTCCGTGCAGCGCCTTCCAGACGGAAATTACCGCTGAAATGGATAGAGACTTTTCCCCCTCCCACGCTCGGGCAGCCTCTGGCTTTTTCCGCCGCCCTCTCGGGCAGAACGGCTTTCCGCCGCACGCCTGAAAAAGCGCTCCCCATGCTCATCCAGCCTTTGCCAGGTCGTTTTTCCTGCGGACCGCCCGGCTCATGCCTCACTTAGGCGTGCTCCCCTCCCTGCACCCCGCCCGGCCCGCTTTTCTCTCATCACGCTTTCCCTGTTCCCGTCTTCCGTGCAGACGCCATGACCGGCCCCGCTCCGCCGCAGACGCCCCTTTCATCAGAGAGCCGTGGCGTTGCCGCACCGTGCGAAAATCCGCGGCCGGGGCCGATTTTCCGCCTTTTCCCGCGCCGGGCTTTTTAAGGAAAAATTCCTTGACAAATTAATCATTCAAAGATATTTGATATCGTTCTTTGGCCTAACTTTGTGTTTTTATTTTGGAGGAACACATGCCTACTATTCAGCAGCTTATCCGTATCGAACGGAAGAA
>CALUPQ010000082.1 GCA_944322695.1 uncultured Mailhella sp.
GGCTGCGCCCACCCGCGGTGGCCGACCTCTGTTTCGGCTGCGCCGAAACAGAGGTGTAAGCGGAAGGGATGTTCAGGAGGCTGCCATGTTGCTTCAAGGCAGTGATGTCTGCTCGTCGCCCCGTGCCCATCCCCTTATTAAAAAGTTTTGGGGAGGGGAGGAAGGGGGCGCGGGGGAAGGAGGGGACGCCCGTTTTCAAAAGGGGGTCCCCTCCTTCCCCCGCCAAACTCTTTCCTTTCCTTTCCTTACCTCTTCACTACGCCGAGGATATTGGGGAGGGGGATGTCGAGGCCGCGGGAGGAGAGCATGTAGGAAGCGGGGGACATTCCGCTCCAGAGGCGGGAGTTGCCCTGGAGGCGGAGGAGGAGGGAGGCCTCGCTTCCGCCTTCGACGTACATGGCGGAGTTGAGGTTGAGGTTCTGGTGGGCGTTGAGGGCGGTCACGAAGTCGTGGACGGAGGCGGGGTCGGGGCAGAAGAGGAAGAGGATGCGGCCGTTCATGTCTTCGGCGATGGCGGCGATGGCGTGTTCCGGGCCTTTTTCGGGCCAGACCTGTTTGCCGCCGGGGGCCATGAGCCGGAAGTTCTGGACCACGGTATCGTAGAGGGGCAGCAGGTTCTGCCAGTCGTCTCTTTCCCTGTCGAGCACGGCGGCTCTGGGCAGGCCGGGCACGCGCGGGCCCGCCACGAAGAAGGCACCGTAGCGGCTGACGATGCGTCCGTAGTTGACCTGGTCGCCGCTTCTCATGTAGCCCGTGGAGGTCTTGCCGTCCTTGTGGTACATGCAGGCGTTGATGGCGGCGGCGAGGTTCTTGTTTGCGGCCCATTCGCGCATGGAGGGAACGGGGCCGTCCTCCCAGCGGGCGCTGAACAGGCGGAAATCGTAGTGCCCGGTATCGAAGCGCAGCACGCGGATGGTGAGGCGGCGCGAGAATTCGTCCTTTTTTTCCTGCGCGAAGGTGAGCAGGGCGGCATCCAGTCCGTCTTCCAGTTCAAGCCAGGCGATGTCCCGTCCGGGAGGCGTGGGCTCAGGCTCCTGTGCCGCGGAAGGGGCGGCGCAGAAAAGCACGAAGGCGAGCGCGAAAAGGGCCAGAGTTCGAACGGTGTTCATGGCTTTCTTGTATGCCACAAGGCGAAGTTCGGCAAGGAAAACCCTGTCGGGGTCCGGGGAGGGGCCGCAGAGTCGGGGGAAAAGGATTCCGCGTTCCCGGAGGCCTTGGAAGCTGCCGCAGCCTGGGGGAGGGGCTTTCGGGGATGTTGAGCATGGCATCCGGAAGCGCCGCGGGGCGGGGATGGGGAAGCCCCGTGGGGTGGACTCATGCACGGGAACTTCCGCGGGGTCGGAGGAGGGGAATTTTTGGACGCTCGCGCGTTTGTTTGCGAATCGGGAACTTCCGCGGGGCCGGAGGAGGGGAAGGATTCTGCCGGACTCCGGGCCTGCGCGGGGGAAAGCGGAACAGGTGGGCCGTGCGTACCGGGTGATGCCCGGAGTCCGTGCCTGTGCGAGGGAAGGTTCCCGCCGATAAGGTTTTTACCGAAACGGTATCCGGAGTCCGTGTCTAAGCGAGGGACAGGGGCGTGGCCGTGCGTTCAGGGAGCGGATGCCTTGGAGAGTATGTCCGTGCGCGGGCAGGGCGCTTTTTGAAAAATTGCAGGGCCACACTTGAAAACAAAGTGCCCGACGCGGGAAAGGGCGCGTTCTTTCGCGCCGGGCGTTTCCGGGCGGGGCCGGGGCACTTGACGGCCGGGCGTATTTGTCCTACGCCCATATTTTTACGGCGCTGAAAAGCGCGTCTTTCGTTGCGGCCGGTGCCGGAGCGCGTTTCATGCGGGGGGCATGGACCTTTCCGCCATACATAACGGAGAACCCTTTTGGATACACAGAAAAAAGCCCGCAAGCCCGTCAAGCTTGCCACGAAGTCGGAACATGCGGCGTACTTCATGCCCATGCTGGAGAATTTTGCCGAGCACGGCGAGCTTAACGAAGTGGTGAAGAACTGCGTGGGCAAGGCCTGCGACCTTCTGGACGCCGGCGTGCCGCTTTATCCCAACGATTTCAAGCGCCGGAACGAAGCCGGGCCCGTGCATGCGGAATACGAGGCCCTGAGCGGCGAGGAGCTTGAGGCTCTGGACACGAAGTTCTCTCTGGCCGGACGCATGATGTCTTCCCGCTCCTTCGGCAAGGTCATTTTCTTCCACGTCATGGACCGCACCGGCCGTCTTCAGTGCTATGCGGAAAAGAGCCTGCTGGGCGACGAGGCCTTTGCCGCCTTCAAGAAGCTGGACGTGGGCGACATCGTGGGCGTGGAGGGCAGGCTCTTCCGCACCAAGACCGGCGAGCTCACCCTTCGCTGCGAGAGCGTGAGGCTGCTCAGCAAGTCCTTCCGCGCTCTGCCCGACAAGCACAGCGGCCTTACGGACGTGGAATCCCGCTATCGTCAGCGCTACGTGGACCTCGTGATGAACCCCCGCGCGCGGGAGATTTTCCGCAAGCGCTCGCTCATCGTGCGGGCCTTCCGCCGCTTCATGGAAGAGCACGGCTTCATGGAAGTGGAAACGCCCATGCTGCATTCGCTGGCGGGCGGCGCCACGGCCAAGCCCTTCGTCACGCATCATAACGCGCTGGACATCGACCTGTATCTCCGCATCGCGCCCGAGCTGTACCTGAAGCGTCTCATCGTGGGCGGCATGGAGCGCGTGTTCGAAATCAACCGCTGCTTCCGCAACGAAGGCATAGACACCCGCCACAATCCGGAATTCACCTCCTGCGAGTTCTACTGGGCCTACGCCACCTACGAAGACCTCATGGACTTCACGGAAAAGCTTTTTGCCCACATCGCGTTCACGGTCTGCGGCAGCACGCACATCACCTATCAGGGTCAGGAACTCGACCTCACTCCCGGCCACTGGAAGCGCATGAGCTACTATCAGGCCCTCGAAGAGATTGGCGGCCACAAGCCCGAGTTCTACAACGACATGGAGGCCGTGCGCGCCTATCTCCGCTCCCGCGGGGAAAAGTTCATGGAAAGCGAGGGCATAGGCAAGCTCCAGTCCCGCCTGTTCGACCTTGACGTGGAAGAAAAGCTGGTGCAGCCCACCTTCATTTACGCCTATCCCGCGGAAATCTCTCCGCTGGCCCGCCGCAACGACAAGAACCCCGACATCACCGACCGCTTCGAGTTCTTCATCTGCGGCTGCGAATACGGCAACGCCTTCTCCGAGCTCAACGACCCCGTGGACCAGCGTCTGCGCTTCGAGGCTCAGGTGGAGGCCAAGGCCGCCGGCGACGACGAGGCCTGCCCGCTGGACAACGACTATCTGCGCGCTCTGGAATACGCCATGCCGCCCACCGCGGGCGAAGGCGTGGGCATCGACCGCCTGACCATGCTGCTGACCGACGAGCCTTCCATCCGCGAAGTGCTCCTCTTCCCGCTGCTGCGTCCCGAACTGTAGCCTTTTTACCGTCCCGGGCGCGGGCTTTCCCGCCCCGGGAAAGGGGAAAAGCATGTCTTTTTCGCTGTTCATCGCCTCCCGCTACCTCACGTCGCGGAAGAAGGGCACGTTCATTTCCATCATTTCCTTCATGTCCGTGCTGGGCGTGGCCATCGGCGTGGCCGCGCTCGTCATCGTCATGAGCGTGTACAACGGCGTCCCCCGTGAAATGCGCGACAAGATTCTCGGCGCGAACCCGCACGTCATGGTCATGACCACGCGGGCGGGCGCCTTCGGGGCGGACGGCGGAGAGGCGCTCTCCGTGCTGAAGAGCGTGCCGGGCGTGGAGGCCGCCTCGCCCTTCCTGTACGCGGAAGTGCTGCTCTCCACGCCGCAGGGGGCCACGGGCCTCGTGCTGCGCGGGCTCGACCCCGCGCTTTCCGCGGACGCCATGCCCATGCTTCATCACCTGGAAAGCGGAAGCCTTGAGAACCTTTCCCGCGAAGGCGGCCCGGCGGGCATGCTGGTGGGGCAGGACCTGGCAAGGCGTTTCCATCTTCAGGTGGGCAGCCGCGTGAACCTCATGTCCCCGGCGGGGCAGCGCACCACCGCGGGCTTCGTGCCCAAGCTGCGCTCCTTCCGCGTGGAGGGCATCTTCAAGTCCGGCATGTCGGACTTCGACAGCCGTCTCGCCTACGTCACCCTCGACGCCGCGCGCGACATCATGGGCTATCCCGAAGGCTACGTCTCCGGGCTCGAGGCCTTCGTGAAGGACCCCTACGACGCGAAGAGCATCGCCTCGGACGCGGCGGAAAAGCTCGGCGCTCCCTTCTACGTGCGCAACTGGATTGACATGAACGCCAACCTCTTCGCCGCGCTTCAGCTCGAGCGCTTCGGCATGTTCATCGTTCTTCTCATGGTCATTCTGGTGGGCTCTTTTTCCATCATCACCTCCCTTGTCATGCTGGTCATGGAAAAAACCAAGGATATCGCCATATTGATGTCCATGGGCGCCACGACGGCCATGGTGCGGCGCATCTTCATGTTCCAGGGGGCCATCATCGGGGCAGTTGGCACGTCCATAGGTTATGTGTTAGGAATCGTCCTGGCGCTGCTCCTCAAGAAGTACCAGTTCATCGAGCTGCCGCCCGGCGTGTACATGATGGATACGCTGCCGGTCATCATCGAGGGACTGGACCTTGTCGTCATCGGCGCCGTGTCGATGCTGCTTTGTTTCGTGGCCACCATCTATCCCGCCAGGCAGGCCGCGCGCCTTGTGCCTGCCGAGGCCCTTCGCTATGAGTGACGATACCGCATTCGCCGGAACGGACCGGCCCCTGTACCTCGTGGAGCACGCGCAGAAGAAGGTGCAGAGCCCGGCCGGCGAACTGACCATACTGCGCGACGTGAGTCTGGAGATAAAGGCCGGCGAGGCTCTTGCCATCGTGGGTTCCTCCGGCTCCGGCAAGTCCACGCTTCTGCACATCCTGGGCACGCTCGACCGGGCCACCGGCGGCCGCGTGCTCTTCGACGGGCGCGACCTTTCGGCTCTTTCTCCGGCCGAGGCCGCGCATTTCCGTAACCGCGAGCTGGGCTTCGTGTTCCAGTTCCATCACCTTCTGCCGGAATTCTCCACCGTGGAGAACGTGGCCATGCAGGCCGTCATCGCCGGCATGCCCCGCCGCGAGGCCCTCGAAAAGGCCGAGGCGGCCCTGGAGAGGGTGGGCCTTGCCGACAGGCGCGACCATCACGTGGCCACGCTTTCGGGCGGCGAGCGGCAGAGGGCGGCCATAGCCCGCGCCACGCTCCTGTGCCCGCGCGTGCTTCTGGCCGACGAACCTACCGGCAATCTTGACGAGAAAACGGGCGAACGTGTGGCGGAAGTGCTGAGGCAGCTCAACCGCGACATGGGCATGACCCTTGTCATTGTGACGCATAACCGGGAACTTGCGGAAAGCATGGACCGCAGCCTTGAATTGAGATTGGGAGAGCTCTATGCGCAACATTCTATCTAGTCTGGTCTGCCTTGTGTGCTGCCTGCTCGTGTGGGCGGCAGAGGCTTCGGCGGCCGAAAGTCGCGTACTCGTACTGCCTTTCGCGGTGAACGCGTCCTCGGCGCAGGCTCAGCTTGCACGGGACGTGCCGTCGCTGGTCAGGCAGGCCCTTGAAGGCTACGGCCTGAAGGTCATTCCAACCTCCGCCGGAAAGACGACGGTTTCCGACGCGACGACCGCCCGCAGCAGAGCGCGCTCTGCCAGGGCGAACTATGCCGTGTACGGTTCTCTCAATCAGGTGGGCGAGGGCTTCAGCCTCGACATGCGCATGGTTTCCGCCTCCGGTTCCGGCGTGAAGAGCTTCCACATGGAAGGCGCGAACCTGCTCGAACTGCAGCCCGTGGTCAACAGCCTTTCCGGTCAGGTGGCCATGGCCGCGGAAGAGGGCGGCAGCGTGCGCTCGGCGGCAAGGTCCGTGCGCGGCGGCATCGCGGACATCGAAGTGCGCGGCCTCAGGCTCATCGACAAGGACAGAGTGCTCATGCGCGTCGGCTCCCGTCAGGGCGAGCCCCTGGACGAGGAAACCGTGGACAACGACGTGCGCAACATCTGGGACCTCGGCTACTTCAGCGACGTCAGCGCCGACGTGGAACCCGGTCCCGCGGGACAGGTGCTCATCTTCACCGTGGCGGAAAAGCCGCGCATCGAAGAGGTGCGCGTGGAAGGCTCCGACGCCGTGAGCATCGGCGACATCACCGAAGCCATGTCCACGCACACCGACTCCGTGCTCAACGAGAAGCTGCTCGCCGAAGACCTGCAGAAAGTCACCGACCTCTACCACAAGAAGGGCTTCTACCTCGCGCAGGTGACCTACGACGTGCAGGCCCGCGCCGACGGCTCCTCCGCCGTGCTCGTGCTCAACGTGACCGAGGGCAACAAGCTCTACATCAAGGAAGTGGCCATCGAGGGCCTCAAGGAAATTTCCGAGGACGACGTGAAGGAGTACCTCTCTCTCAAGGAGCGGGGAATGTTCTCGTGGTTCACGGGCTCCGGCGTGCTGAAGGACGACCTTCTTGAGCGCGACGGTCAGGCCATCAAGGCCTACTTCATGAAGAACGGCTATGTGGACGGCCAGGTGGCCGCGCCCGAAGTGCAGTACGAGGAGGACGGCATCCGCGTGGTCTTCCGCGTGCGCGAGGGCGTGCATTACAAGGTGGGCGAAGTCATCCTTCAGGGCGACCTCATCGACACCGAAGAGCGCATCCGCGAACAGATAGCCATGGACGAGCATCAGGCCGCCGGAGACTACTTCGACGTGGAAGTGCTGCAGGACGACGTGAAGGCCCTCACGGACTTCTACAGCGACTACGGCTACGCCTTTGCCGACATCAACGTGGACCCGCGCCCGCAGCCCGACACCGGCGTGGTGGACGTGGTCTATACCATCCGTCCCGGCGAGCGCCAGTACATCCGCCGCGTGGAGGTGGAAGGCAACAACCGCACGCGCGACAACGTCATTCTGCGTGAAATGCGCCTTGCCGACGGTCAGCAGTTCAGCGGCGCAAAGATGCGCCGTTCCGCCCAGCGCCTTGAAAAGACGCGCTATTTCAGCGAAGTGAACCCCACCGTGGTGCCCACCGGCGTGCCCGGCGAAGTGGACCTCAAGATGGGCGTGAAGGAAACCGAAACCGGCGTGGTGAGCGTGGGCTTCGGCTACTCCACCTACGACAAGTTCGGCGTGATGGCCTCCATCACGGAAAACAACCTCTTCGGCCGCGGCTACACCCTCGGTCTGTCCGGCTACACCGCCTCCCGCGAGCAGTACCTTGAAGCCTCCTTCGTGAAC
>CALUPQ010000083.1 GCA_944322695.1 uncultured Mailhella sp.
CGCACGAGGTCCTTCACGAGGTCGCGGAAGTCGATGCGCGTGGGCGCGGTGAAGAAGAAGACCATCTTGCTGCGGTCGAAGAGGATTTCCACGTCCACGAGCTTCATGTCCAGCTTGCGCTCGGCGATGCAGCGGCGGCAGAACTGATGGGCCTCGCGGGAGAGAATCGCGTTGTCCTGTGCGGTGCGGCGCTCCTCCTCGCCGGCGCGGCGGGCGATGGGCATGGTCGCCGCCGGGGCCTCCTCGCCGCCGTTTTCCTCGTTTTCCGCGCCGCCCATGCTCTGAACGGCGGCGTTGGCGGCCCGGAGGCTCTGTTCCAGTTCTTCCTGCCAGGGCCGCTGCCAGACCACCTGGCCGCAGTTCAGGCCGCGTTCCGTCATGACCATGGCGCTTTCGCCCACGGCGAGGGGAAAATCGTCCTTAGCGTCGAACAGGCAGGCGAGAACCTGCCCGTACTGGCTGAAACGTATGCCGATTGTCTGTTTCATAGGAATGAGGGAAAGTTTAAAGAGGAAAAAGGACGGGCTTGCCCGCGGAGAATAACCTCTGGAAGATATCCTCCGCGCAAAACTCTTGTCAATGCCAAAGCGCGCCCGCCGCCCGGGGGACGCGCGTTTTCGTTCGTCCCGTGCGCGGCTGCGGACGCTTTTTTGCGGCCGTCGCTTTTCTTGAGAGAGGCCCTTGCCGGGGCCTGCCGGCATGGAAAGAGGAACGGCTCCTTTGCCGGAACTTCGGCCTAAGGAAGGCAGCCCATGTCCCAGGGGGACTTGGCGCGTTCTTTCCGGCAGGGGTGGCATGGTCTTTGCAGAAGCCGCGCGTATGCCCGTGCCGTGCGGACGGGGGATGCAGCAGGCTTGTGGGGACGTGGCCGGGATTCTTCCGGAGGGTCTTTCCGCCTTGCGGCGTCCGCCGCGGTTTTTTTCGCCCGCGCAGCGTTTTCCAGGAAACGCCGTGATGGCTGTGGGGACCGCCCGCAGGACCCGGCGGGGCGGAGACGACGCGGCCCGGAGCGTGTCCGGGCCGTATCTTTTGTCAGGAACTCTGACCGGTATCGCCGGAGCGTTCTTCCGGCATGGTCACGGTCACGCTCTGAAGAATGTTTCTGCTTTCCCTGGCCGGAATGTCCAGCCGCCAGACGTAGCCGGAGCCCTTTTCCTCCAGCTCCGCCTTCGGCGTGCTTTCTTCCGCAAGGCTCATGGCGCTGTTTCGCAGGATGGGGGCCGCGATTTCCACGCGCACGGACACGGGCGAGCTGTGACCGTTCATGACATCCACGCTGCGGCGCCACACGTTTGCCTTCGAGCCTTCCGCCGCATGGCCGGTCGGCAAATCGTCGGCGCGTACGCCGACAAGCTGGTCCACGCCGAAGAAGATGTCCTTCCGGTCCGGACCGAGGCGGAAGACGCCGCGGGCGTTTTCCGTGCCGTTCACCTGGAACACGGCCTGTCCTGCGGGCAGAAGAGGCACGCTGTCCGGGGTGAGGGTGGCCATGACGTACGCCCGCGTGTCCTGAAGAGGACGCACGAGGCGGCAGAACGAGGCCGCAAGTTCGTGGGAGGCCACGAAGCGGGTGAGCTGCCCTTCGGCGGGAACGTCCATGTGGCCGAGCTTCCAGCTCTGGCCCGTGGCGAGTTCCTGCGTCAGCACCGCGCTTTCACTGTCCATGGCCTTTGCGGCCATGAGGTTCATGGAGCGCATGACGGGCCTCTCCTCGCCGATGACCCAGTCCGGCAGGGAGGGCGGGTTCACCCGGCGCGCATCCTCCGCGGAAGCGAGCGTCACGTCCACGTTTTTCCAGTCCGCGCCGCTCTGCTGGCGCAGAACGGCGTCCATGAGCACGCGCACCGTTCCCGTCTTCTCGTCGGCCAGCACGCGGTAGGAAGGCTGCCAGGAGGCGCCGGGCAGAAAGTAGGTCCAGCGCACGGCAAGGGGGGCGGAAGGGGTTTCCTCAAGGGTGAGGGTGCAGGTCTGCATGCCCTTGTTGTGGCTGCCGAGGGCTTCCATGCGCGCTTCCAGCGCCCGGCTTTTTTGCTCAAGCTCTCTTTCCCGCGCGCTCAGGGCGATGTCCCTTCCGGCGATTTTCTCCAGCCGCGCGGCGCTCAGGGCCGCCTGCTTTTCCAGCGCCTTCTTATCCTTGGCTTCCATGGGCGGGTCGGCCCAGAAAAGGCGTTCGCAGGTCAGGCTTTCGCGTTCGGCCGCCACGCGGGAAAGGCCGTCCCGCACCTCTTCCAGCTCCTTTTGCAGCGCCTTCATGGCCGGGGAGGGCTTCGCGTCCGCCCTCAGGCGCGTTTCCAGCACGGAACCGGCGGAAAGGGAGAAGGAAAGGCTTTCGGCCTCCGCGCCGGCGGGCAGGGGGATGACGATGTCCTTTTCAGGCTGGAAGGTCTCCTCTTCCGTCACCGAGGCCCCCTGGGGGTAGAGGGTGACGGACACGGGCTTTGCCCACACCGCGGCGGGCGAGGCGAGCAGAAGAAGGGCGAGAAGGGGTGCGGTCTTGTTCATGCCTTGTCCTCCCTGAGAAGTTCGTCCAGAAAGCGGCGGTGCTTGTCGCGCTCCTCGGCCAGAAACACGCCGGTGATGGAGGCGGGGTTCGCCATGATTTCCTCGGGCGTGCCCGAGGCGATGATGGTGCCGCCGTTTTCGCCGCCGCCGGGACCGAGGTCCAGAATGTGGTCGGCGGACATGATGACGTCGGTGTTGTGTTCGATGACCACCACCGTGGCGCCGCGCTCCACAAGGCGGTGCAGCACGCCGATGAGCTTGCCCACCTCGTGCATGTGCAGGCCGGTGGTGGGTTCGTCGAGAATGTACAGGGTGCGCGGCAGGGATTTCTTGCCGAGCTCGCGCGAAATCTTGATGCGCTGGGCTTCGCCGCCCGAGAGCGTGGTGGCCGCCTGCCCGAGGCGGATGTAGCCGAGGCCCACGTCCTCGAGCACGCCGAGCCTGCGCTCAAGAGCAGGGTAGCTGGAGAAGAACTCCCGCGCCTCGTGCACCGTGAGGTCCAGCACTTCGGAGATGTTCAAATCCTTGTAGCGCACTTCCAGCGTCTCGCGGTTGAAGCGTCGGCCCTTGCACACGTCGCAGGTGACGAAGATGTCCGGCAGAAAATGCATTTCCACGCGAATCTGTCCGTCGCCCTTGCAGGTTTCGCAGCGCCCGCCGGACACGTTGAAGCTGAAGCGGCTTGCGGTGTAGCCGCGCTTTCTGGCGTCCGGCGTCATGGCGAAAATCTTGCGTATGTCGTCGAACACCTTGGTGTAGGTGGCGGGGTTGGAGCGGGGCGTGCGGCCGATGGGAGTCTGGTCGATGGACACGATGCGCTCAATCTGCTCAAGTCCCTCCACGCCCTTCATGGGGCCGGGCTGCTCGGTGCGCAGGCCGCAGTGACGCGCCACGCGCCGGTAGAGGGTGTCGATGACGAGCGAGCTCTTGCCCGAGCCCGACACGCCGGTGACGCAGGTGAGAACGCCCATGGGGATGGCGCAGTCGATGTTCTTCAGGTTGTTGGTGGTCACGCCGCGCAGGGTGAGGAACTTGTCCGAGCGGCGGCGCGTTTCCGGCACGGGAATGGTGAGGTCGCCGCGAAGGTAGCGCGCGGTGAGCGAATCGGAGTTTCTGATGAGCTCCTTCACCGTGCCTGCGAACACGAGTTCGCCGCCCTGCGAGCCTGAGCCGGGGCCCATTTCCAGCACGGTGTCCGCCTCGCAGATGGTGGCTTCGTCGTGTTCCACCACAAGCACGGTGTTGCCGCGCCTTTGCAGGCTGCGCAGGGTGCGGATGAGGCGCTCGTTGTCGCGCGGGTGCAGGCCGATGGAAGGCTCGTCCAGCACGTAGGTGACGCCCACGAGCCCGGAGCCGAGCTGCGAGGCGAGGCGTATGCGCTGGGCTTCGCCGCCGGAGAGCGTGGTCATGGAACGGCCGAGGGTGAGGTATTCGAGCCCCACGTTGACCATGAAGCCGAGGCGGAAGGTGAGCTCCTTGATGAGCGGCTCGGCGATGATGGCGTGACGCCCCGTGAAGGAGAGCCCCTTCACCCAGTCGAGGGCGCGCTCGATGGAAAGGTTGCAGAATTCCTCGATGTTGAGGCCGTTCACGCGCACGAAGAGCGCCTCGCTGCGAAGGCGCGTGCCGTGGCAGGTGGGGCATTCCACCTCGTAGCTGTAGCGGCTCAGAATGTCGCTCCAGGCGTCGCCGCGCTTCATGCGCTGCTCAAGAAGGTACATGACGCCCGGCCAGTGGGAGGTGGAAAGGGCCTCGCCGCCGTCGTCGCGGTTCAGGCTGGTGCCGCCCATGAAGTTGCGGCGCAGGCTTCCCGTGCGGGTGATGCCGCCGGCCTCGCCGTTGAAGAGCGCCTTTCTGGCCTTCGGGGAAAAGTCCTTGAGGGGCGTGCCCATGGTGAAGCCCTGCCGCTCGCCGAGCGCTTCCAGCGCCTTGCCGATTTTGGCCATGAAATAGGGCGAGGAGAAGGGTGCGAGCGCGCCTTTTTTCAGGGAAAGCGTTTCGTCCGGGGCGATGAGCCCTTCGTCGAAGGCCACCACGGTGCCTATGCCGAGGCACTGCGGGCACGCGCCCTGCGGGCTGTTGAAGGAGAAGAGCTGCGGCGAGGGAATGGGCGCGCTGATGTGGCAGGCCGGGCACACGGATTCGGTGGAATGCACGATGTCGGGCTTGCCGGGCACGCTCACGATGACGCGGCCCTTGCCGTAGCGCAGCGCGAGCTCCACGGAGTCGGCCAGGCGGGTGCGCATGTCCTCCTTGATGACGAGGCGGTCCACCACGAGGTCGATGCTGTGCTTTCTGTTCTTGTCCAGCGCGGGCACTTCGTCCAGATTGTAAATCTGCGCCTCCTCGCCCAGCGTGGCGACGCGCACGCGCACGAAGCCCTCGGCCTTCAGCTTCTTGAAGCGGTCGGCGTGGGTGCCCTTCTGCAGTTCCACGAGGGGAGCCATGAGCATGATGCGCTCGCCCTCGGGCATGTTCATGATGTCGGCGATGATTTCGTCCGAGGCCCTGGCCTCGATGGGCGCGCCGCAGTGCGGGCAGTACACCTTGCCGAGGCGGGCGAAGAACACGCGCAGAAAGTCGTACACTTCCGTCACCGTGCCCACGGTGGAGCGGGGGTTGTGCGCGGTGGTCTGCTGCTCAAGGGAAATGGCCGGGGAAAGCCCCTCGATTTTGTCCACCAGCGGCTTGTCCATCTTGGGCAGGAACATGCGCGCGTAGGTGGAGAGCGATTCCACGTAGCGGCGCTGACCTTCGGCATACACGATGTCGAAGGCAAGGGTGGACTTGCC
>CALUPQ010000084.1 GCA_944322695.1 uncultured Mailhella sp.
AGATACAAAGCTGGGCCAGGGCCCGGATTCGAGCTGGTCCAACAGGGGGGTTGCATGTTTCGCCATTGCCTTACCTCCACATGGTTGATTATGGGTCTGTCGCTTTGCCAACCAATGAGCCGGAAAAGTTTTCCGCTCAGACAGAGCGACCCCTGATACACCAATACTGAGCCGGATGTGCGAGGGCACAATTCAAGTCCCGGCCTTACAGCGTGTAACCCCGTTACTACCCTATTTTAGGTGCGAGCACAATAGCTCGGCCTCTGTTCACAAGCCAGTGCGCTTTTCCAAGGTCGTAAAAAAGGTGAAAAACCTGTATTTTCAAGGATAAAACCATAAAATGCGGTATTTTTCGACCGTTCCCCCCGTAATGGTTGGTTCCGAAAAGGAACGAGCAGAGCCGAGTGAAGGAGGATGGGGAACGAAGGGGGGCTTGCAATATATTGAAATAAAACAATTAAAAAAATACTGAAAATGTACCAGGGGGATTGCGTCGAAAAATGTCAAGAGAAAAAAAGAACAAGCTGATGAAGTCGGGATTAATTTTTTAAGCTCGTCGCTTCCGGAACCCCTCCTGGGGAGGGAAAAAATTGGAGTGCTCATAATACTTTATTTTTCCTGCATTAAAAGATAGGATGTACCATCCCTGTTAAAAGGGCCTGTCTGCCGGACGGGCCATTCCGGAGGTACCATGATTCTTTTCAAGAAAAGTTCCGAGCGCAGCCTTCATCTGGAGGAGAGGGCCGACCCCCAGCTTTACCGTGAACTTTTCCCCTATACGAGGATTGGGCGCATAGGGTTCGACGGCACCATCATCGCCCCTCGCCCGGCCGACCCATGCTTCATTACCGATACGACCTTCCGCGACGGGCAGCAGGCCCGTCCTCCCTATACGGTCAAGCAGATAGCCCACATTTTCGACTTGCTGCATAAGCTCGGCGGCAAGAGCGGGCTCATTCAGGCTTCGGAATTTTTCATGTACTCCGCCAAGGACCGCAAGGCCATAGAAACCTGCCGTGCCCGCGGATACCGCTTTCCCCGCGTCACGGGCTGGATTCGCGCCAACGAAAACGACCTCCGCATCGCCAGGGACATGGAGTTCGACGAGGTGGGGCTGCTTACCAGCGTGTCCGACTATCATATCTACCTTAAATTAGGAAAGACGCGCCAGCAGGCCATGGACGACTACCTGCGCATCGTGGAGCGCGCCCTTGAGTGGGGCATCGTGCCGCGCTGCCATTTTGAAGACATAACCCGCGCGGACATACACGGGTTCTGTCTGCCTTTTGCCTCGCGCCTCATGGAGCTTGCGCGCAAGGCCTCCATGCCGGTGAAAATACGCCTCTGCGATACCATGGGCTTCGGCGTGCCCTACGCCGGAGCGGCGCTTCCGCGCTCTGTGCAGGGCATCGTGCGCGCCTTTACCGACGAGGCGGGCGTGCCCGGCCAGTGGCTGGAGTGGCACGGCCACAACGATTTTCACAAGGTGCTCGTCAACGGCGTCACCGCGTGGCTGTACGGCTGCGCTTCCGTGAACGGGGCGCTGCTCGGCTTCGGCGAACGCACGGGCAACACTCCCGTGGAAGCGCTGGTCATGGAATACATTTCCCTGACCGGCAACGACGACGTGGCGGACACCACGGTCATTTCCGAAATCGCCGAATACTTCGTCAAGGAACTCGAATACACCATTCCGCCGAACTATCCCTTCGTGGGCAGCGACTTCAACGCCACCAGCGCGGGCGTGCATGTGGACGGCCTCGCCAAGAACGAGGAAATCTACAACATTTTCGATACGAACAAGATTCTCAACCGGCCCGTTCCCATCATCATTACCGACAAGTCCGGTCGTGCGGGCGTGGCCTATTGGATTAACACCAATCTGGAGCTGGACGAAAGCCGTCACGTCACCAAGAAGCATCCTGCCGTGGGCCAGATATACAACGCCATCATGCAGGCCTACGAGGCGGGGCGCAACACCTCTTTCTCCAACAAGGAAATGCTGGCGCTGGTCAAGCACTTCATGCCCGAGCTTTTCGTCTCCGAACTGCAGAAGCTCAAGAGAGTGGCCAGCCGCCTTGCCTCCGGCATCATGACGCGTCTTGCCGAGGCGTGCCGCGCCAGCCGTACGGACCAGGAGCGCTGCGATGCCATGCAGACCTTTGCCGACCATTATCCCTATATCCAGTTCATCACCCTTACCGACGCCCACGGCAAGCTGCTTCAGGCCGTGGTCACGGACGAGGCCAATACCGACAAGTACGGGCATCTGCCCGAGCCCGGCTATGACTACTCCGACCGCATCTGGTTCAAGATGCCCATGCAGGACGGTGAACTGCACGTGACGGACGTGTATCAGTCCCAGTACACGGGCGCGCTCATTCTTTCCGTTTCCCAGGCGGTGACGGACGACAAGGACGAGATTGTCGGCGTGCTGTGCGGGGATATACAGCTTGAAGAGATTCTCAAGCATACCGAGGACCTGGAAGCCGAGGAAAAGGATAATTCCGGTCAGATGTAAACCTTGGCCGCGCCTTCCCAAGACGGAGGCGCGGCGTTTTTTCGTCGGAAGGGCATCCCTTCTGCCGAGGAATGCCGGAATATTCTTTTAATGAGGAAGCGCTTCATGCAGCCCATTACCACGTCGATTTTTTCGCTGTTCAAGGTCGGACCCGGTCCTTCTAGCTCGCATACCATCGGCCCCATGACCGCGGGACGTCTTTTCTCCCTCACCTGTGCCGAACTGCCGCGTGAAGTCCTGGCCCGTGCCGCCCGCATTCGGGTGCGTCTTTTCGGCTCCCTGAGCGCCACGGGAGCCGGGCACGGTACGGATGCGGCCGTTCTTGCGGGCATACTCGGAATACGGCCGGAGGACTGCCCTCCCGGTTTTCTTGCCAAACTGTCCGCGGAGCCTGCCGTTGAGCACAGGGTGGAGCTCGGCGTGGGCAGTGCGCTCATGACCCTTTCCGACGTGGTTCATGACTCCGTGGTGCATGACTATCCCTACAGCAACACGCTTCTTGCCGAACTGCTCGACGCTTCGGGCGGCGTGCTGTTCGAAAAGGCCTATTATTCGGTGGGCGGCGGCTTCGTGCAGTGGGACGGCTGGAAGGCGCCGGAGCTGGGCGCCCCCGCATATCCCTACAGCAACATGAAGGAGCTGCGGGGCATAGTGCGCAGTCAGGGGCTGAATCTCTATGAAATCATGCTTGCCAACGAGTCGGCCATCACCGGAGCGTCGCGCACGTCCATCATCGACGGTCTGAACGACCTTCTGGACAGAATGGAGGAGTCCGTAAGGCACGGGCTCAACGGCAGCGGGTATCTTGCCGGTCCGCTCAAGGTCGAGCGCAAGGCGCACATGCTGCATGAAAGAGCGCGGGCATTGCAGGCCGCTCCCGGCAAGTTCCTTGCCGGGCTCAACGCCTACGCCTTTGCGGCTTCGGAGGAAAACGCCTCCGGCGGCGTCATCGTCACGGCGCCTACCTGCGGTTCCGCCGGGGTCATGCCCGCGCTGGTCTATGCCATGCGTCACGACATGTTCATCGGCGACAGAGCCATACGCGAGGGATTCCTTGCAGCTGCCGCGGTGGGCTTCATCGCCAAGCACAATGCCAGCATCGCCGGGGCGGAAGTGGGCTGTCAGGGCGAAATAGGCGTGGCTTCCGCCATGGCCGCCGCCATGCTCACCGATGCGCAGGGCAATCCTTCCCGCTACGTGGAAAACGCCGCCGAAGTGGCGCTGGAACATCACCTCGGCATCACCTGCGACCCTGTGGGCGGCTATGTGCAGATTCCCTGCATTGAGCGCAACGCCATGGGCGCGGTCAAGGCGTTCAACGCGTCTCTCATCAGCACGGGAACAAGTCCGGAGGCTCATCGCGTCTCCCTTGATGCCGCCATCGCCGCCATGGCCGAAACCGGCAGGGAAATGAGCCACAAGTTTAAGGAAACATCCATGGGCGGACTTGCCGTCAGCATGGTCACCTGCTGACGTTGCTTTTCGAAAAGTGCGGCTCCGAATGCTTGTTTTCGGCTGAAGAACAGACTGTTTCAGCCCGAAAGCCTCAGCAATGTTTCGTAAAAACCGCCTGCCTTGTCAGGCTGCATCGAAAAAGATATAGTCGCGCAAAAGGAGATGAGCATGTCTTTTTTTCGTCATATATGCCTGATGCTTTTTCTGCTTTCTGGAGGAGTTCTCGTTGCAGGAACGGCTCAGGCCGCGCCCGCGTCGGAGGCTGCCGCACAGCTTGAGGCTCTTTTGAAGGCCCATCCGGAACTGATATTGAACGTTCTTGAACAGCATAGTGAAGAACTGCTTGATATTGTTCAGAAGGGGTCGGACAAGCGCCGCCGTTCGGTTCTTCTGCGCCAGTGGGAGAGCGATATCAACGAGCCCAAGCAGGTGGCCGTCGAGGGACGCCCCGTGGGCGGCGCCGCGGATGCTCCGGTCACCATCATCGCCTTTTCCGATTTTCTCTGCACCTACTGCCATCAGGCTGCCTATACCGTGGGCAATCTGATGAAGCGTTACCCCGGAAAGGTGCGCCTCATCTTCAAGCAGATTCCCAAGACCCAGGCCGGACGCATGGCCGCCGAGTGGTTCATTGCCGCCTATCAGACGGACAAGACGAAGGCGTGGAAGATGTACGCGCTTCTTTTTGACCGTCAGAAGCAGGTGGAAGACAACACGCTTGCCGCGCTGCGTGAAATTGCCGCGGAAGCCGGGTTCGACGCGAAGGCTCTGGAGGCTTCCGTCAAGAGCAAGGCCAAGGAACTCGACGCCATGCTCGCCGCCGACGCCGCCGATGCCAATGCCCTCGGCTTTGTGGGACCCCCCTATTTCCTTGTGAACAACATGGTGCTGCGCGGGGCGCTTCCCATGGAAAATTTTGTGGATGCCGTGGACATGGCTCTCAAGCATACGGCGGCCAAGTAGTCTCATGATTGTCGATTCTCATCCGAAAACGCTGCGCGACTATGCAGCGTGGGACGTTTGCGCGGCCACCGTCGGCAACTTCGACGGTGTGCATCTCGGCCACCAGGCGCTGCTGCGTCGTACGGTGGAGTACGCGCATGCCAAAGGCATTCCTGCCGTTGCCGTGACGTTTGACCCCCATCCTGCGGCGGTTCTTTCCTCCTGTGCGCCCAAGGTGCTCTGTTCCACGGCCCAGCGCCTGGAATATATGGAAGAGCAGGGGATAGATGCCGTCCTTGTGCTCCATTTCGACAGAAGCCTTGCCTCGGAAAGTTCGGGGGATTTCTGCCGTCGGGTGCTTATGGAGGGCCTGCAGGCGGAAGAGCTGTTCATCGGATACGATTTCCGCATGGGCAGGGACCAGTCCGGGCTGGCGGAGCTGTGCAGCGTGTTCCCTCATGTCACGCAGGTGGAGGCCGTCATGAAGGACGGCGCTCCCGTCAGCTCCACGCGCATCAGAAAGGCTTTGGCGGAAGGCAGACTTGAAGAGGCCAATGCCCTCCTGGGACGTCCTTTTTCCGTACAGGGAGAAGTGGTGCACGGGGAAGGGCGCGGCGGCCCTCTGCTGGGAATACCCACGGCCAATCTCGACATTTCCCACAGCCAGGCCATGACGGCTCCGGCCGTGTATGCCACTTCCGCCCGTCTGCTGGACGGGGAAGGTGCGGGGGAATGGCGCATGGCAGTCACCAGCTTCTGCAAGAATCCTACCTTTGACG
Organism: uncultured Mailhella sp.; assembly: GCA_944322695.1. Classification (GTDB taxonomy): domain Bacteria; phylum Desulfobacterota; class Desulfovibrionia; order Desulfovibrionales; family Desulfovibrionaceae; genus Mailhella. The sequence goes on from CALUPQ010000084.1 coordinate 5,698, forward strand.
GGGCTGCCCTGACCTTGGAAACCCATATCATGGATTTTTCGGGCGATATTTACGGACGCGGGCTGGAGGTGCGTTTTCTTGCCCGGCTGCGCTCGGACCGTCGTTTCGATGGGCTGGAAGCCCTGAAGGCGCAGCTTCATGCCGACATGGAAGAAAGGAGAGGTCTGCCTCTCTGAGCACTTCCTGTTTCGGGCAGAAGCGGACCTGCCGGCTCCGTTATGGAGCGGGGCATCCTGCCTTGCTGGAAGCCATGAGCTGCTTCAGAAAAGGCGTTTTTCTGCCGGCAGACCGGGAAAGGAGAGCGGTCCGGGAGAAATTCTTTCCGGAGTGTCATTTTCTGGAAGCAATGAACGGCGAGGCACTTTGTCCTGAAGGAATTTGCGAGGGAAAAGCGTGCAATCTCCTCAAGGGAAATTCCGCTCCGTCCCCGGATGCATGCTTTCGCAGCTAACGAAGGAGCCGGGTTGCCGCGGGAAAAAAGGCTTGCCCGCCGGCGGCAGTTCGTGTAAAACACACGTTTGTGGAAAGGTAGCGAAGAGGCCGTAACGCGCTCGACTCGAAATCGAGTTATCGGTGATGAGCCGGTACGTGGGTTCGAATCCCACCCTTTCCGCCAGAATAGATGCTGAGAAAGTCCCATAAGGTACATAAACCCTTGTGGGACTTATTTTTTTTAAAAATTATAGTCCCGCATAATCCAGGAAGCAACATGGACATACCCCCAAAATTGGGGGTACATTTGGGGGTATCTTGCGAAAATATCGGATGGCCCCTTTGAAAATACCCCCAAATGGAGTAAATCATGCGTAAAGTCGATATGTTATCGGCTAAAGAAGTCGAAAAGGCCAAGCCTCTGGAGAAGCCCTGCAAGCTCATGTACGGAGAAGGTCTCTACCTGTATGTCACGCCTGCCGGAGGCAAGTTCTGGAGGTTGAAATATAGAAGACCTGATGACAAGGAAGATACTTTGAGTCTTGGAAGGCTGCATATACTGTGTTGAAAAAGATGAGCATAGTCTGAAGGTCCGAGAGAAAGCGGCGGAAGGAGCTGCTTCCAAAAGGAGGAGAACAGGCGCTTGGCATTGATGCAGCATGGATGCCGGGGCCGGTTTCGCAGGGGACGAAGGGGTGACTGTTGCCTGGCTGACACCGGGCGGAACGGTTTGTCGGATGACATGACGTTTTGGGGGAAAGTGTTTCATGATTTTGCTTTGACCGGGGCGACTGCGTCTTCCGGTCTTTTTTTGTCTTTCCGCATTGTTCGCCTGCCGGTTGCGGGGAGAAGTGAAACATGACGGAAGGGCGTTTCTTACGAGTCTCCGTGCTCGTGTGCTTTGGTCTCAGGGGAGGGAAGCTGTCTTCCCGATGACGTTACCGCGGCTCGGCATACGGGCGGTGTTTCCAGAGCTGCGGCAGTCGTGATGCGGCGCGCTCCGTTTGCCCGGCCTCTACCGACCGCGATGAAAAGGCCTCCGTCCGCGTTGGCATTGTTCCCGGAGCAGGCCGGTACGTTTTTCTCTTTTCTTGAATCGGTCACGTGCGGTTTTCGTTGTCCTGGCACGGTGCTTCTCTCGTGTCGCAGGGTGCCTTCCACGTCCTGCCGGGAAAGTTTTCCGTCGGCCTTCTTTTCTGCCAGTCCGGCAGGCCTCCTGTTTCGTTAGTCCCCTTCAGGTTCCCGCGCAGCGGTGCATTTCCCGGAATATGAACGCTGCATGACGCATTTTTATTTGCGCACAATGACGCAAATAACCGGCGTATCACGTTGTATTTTTTGTTTAAAAAACTCCCTTTCCGATGGGAAGAGATGAGTTTACCGCATTTTTTTTCCTTCTGCCGGAAAAAAGGTTATGGAAAATTAATAATCCCGTCATTCCTGATATACATATCCATTTTATATCCATACGCATATTCGCATTTTCTCTTATTGTGCGAAATACATGGGCATAAAAACATCCATTACTTCCTTTAATACTATGCCGTACAGGTTTTAAGTACTGCATCACAGGTTATGGAGGATATCCATGATTCATGTCACGGGACTGAATAAGACGTTTTCCGGCGTGCAGGCTCTCAAGCATATTGATTTGCATATCAAGCCCGGAGAAATGGTTGCCCTCATAGGTTCTTCCGGCTCCGGCAAGTCCACGCTCATGCGTCATATCTGCGGCCTTACCGTCAGCGACAGAAACTCCGGCGAGGTGAAGGTCAACGGCTACACCATTCAGAAAAACGGCGCGCTGAGCGGCAACATACGCGACATACGCACCCATATCGGCGTCATTTTCCAGCAGTTCAATCTGGTGGGGCGCATCAGCGTCGCCCGCAACGTAGCGTTGGGAGCCCTCGGGCGTACGCCGTTTCTTCATGGTCTGGCGGGGCACTTTTCCCCTGAGGATGTGGAGCTGACCCTGCGTGCCCTTGAGCGCGTGGGCATACGCGACAAGGCCTGGCAGCGCACGTCCACCCTTTCCGGCGGGCAGCAGCAGCGGGCCGCCATCGCCCGTGCGCTGGTTCAGCGTTCCGAGGTGCTTCTTGCCGACGAGCCCATCGCCTCTCTGGACCCGGAATCCGCCCGCAACGTCATGGACACCCTGCAGGAGCTCAACAGAACCGACGGCATGACCGTGGTGGTCACGCTGCATCAGGTCGATTATGCCGTTCGTTACTGCCCGCGTACCGTGGCGCTGAAGAAGGGGGAAATCGTTTTTGACGGTCCCACCCGCGACCTGACGCCCGCCATGCTCAACAGCCTCTACGGTGCGGAGAGCCGCGAACTCTTTGGGGAGAAAAGCTCCGTCCGTGCCATTGTTCCCTCTTCCGTCCGCGGCGAACGCACGGCGGCCGCCGCGTAAATTCATGTGCATTCGGAGCCGTCATGCTCCGATAATTCCAACAAAGGATTTTTCGATGCGTCTTCGTTTCCTCTCCGTCCTGTTGTCCGCAACGCTGCTTCTGGGGGCCTCCTCCGTCAGAGCCGAGGAACCCGACACCCTCAACTTCGGCATCATTTCCACCGAGTCCTCCCAGAACCTCAGAACCATGTGGGACCCCTTCCTTGAGGATATGAGCAAGGCTACGGGCATGAAAATCAAGGCGTTCTTCGCCAGCGACTACGCGGGCATCATTGAAGGAATGCGCTTCAAGAAGGTCGACCTCAGCTGGGTGGGCAACAAGGGGGCCATCATGATGGTGGACCGCGCCAACGGTGAAGTGTTTGCCCAGACCTGCGACGTGGACGGCAAGACCGGATACTGGTCATACATGATAGCCCACAAGGACAGCGGCATAAAAAATCTCGACGATATGTTCGCCCGCGCTTCCGAGCTCACCTTCAGCAACGGCGACCCCAACTCCACCTCCGGCTACCTTGTGCCCGGCTACTACGTCTTCGCCAAGAACGGCAAGGACCCCAAAAAGCTTTTCAAGCGCGTCGTCGCCTCCAACCATGAATCCAACGCCCTTGCCGTGGCCAACAGGCAGGTGGACGTGGCCACCTTCAATAACGAAGGCATGGGCAGACTGGAGGAAGTCTATCCCGACAAGGCCAGCCAGCTGACCGTCATCTGGAAATCTCCCCTCATCCCCAGCGACCCGCTGGTGTGGCGCAAGGACCTTTCCGACGAGACGAAGAAGAAAATCACCGACTTCATCTTCAGCTACGGCGTGTCCGGCAAGAACGTGGAGCAGGAAAAGCAGGTCCTGGCCAAGCTGCAGTGGGGCCCCTTCAAGAAGTCCGACAACAGCCAGCTCGTTCCCCTTCGCCAGCTTGAGCTGTTCCGCGAAAAGATGTCCGTGGAAGGCAACACGAACATGAGCGAAAAGGAAAAGGCCGAACGCATCGCCGACATCGATGCCAAACTCGCCGCCCTCGGCAAGTAGTCGTCCCGCCCTTCTCTGGAAACGGAGAAGGGCTTTTTTTGAACGTTTTCCCGCAAGCAGGCGCGGTTTTTGCCGGCACACAATCCCATGTACGCTTCTTCCGAACCTTCGTTAAGGCCCCCGCTCAGCCTCGGGGAAAAAGCCTCCCGCTTCCTGACCTGGACGGCCGTTCTCGCGCTTCTTGCCTGGTCATGGCACGGCGCGGAAATGAGACCCCTCGCCCTGATTGCCGATGCTGGCAACATAGGCACGCTCATAGGCGACTTTTTCCCGCCCGACTTCACCGACTGGCGCATGTATGTGAAGGAAATGCTCGTCACTTTGCAGGTCGCCGTATGGGGCACGGTGCTTGCCGTCATCTGCGCGGTGCCTCTCGGCATCATGTCTGCGGAAAACATGGCTCCCTGGTGGGTGCGTCAGCCCGTCCGCCGCATGATGGACGCGGCGCGCGCCATCAATGAAATGGTTTTCGCCATGCTCTTCGTGGTGGCCGTGGGGCTGGGGCCCTTCGCAGGCGTCCTCGCCCTGTGGGTGCATACCACGGGCACGCTGGCCAAGCTCTTTTCCGAAGCCGTGGAAGCCATTGAGACGGCTCCCGTGGAGGGTGTGCGTTCCACCGGCGCCAGCTATCTTGAGGAAATTGCCTACGGCGTCATTCCCCAGGTGTTTCCCCTCTGGATTTCCTACTCCCTGTACCGCTTCGAAGCCAACGTCCGCTCCGCCACCGTGGTGGGCATGGTCGGCGCGGGCGGCATAGGCATGGTGCTGTGGGAGCTCATACGCAGCTTTGAATTTCCCCGCACCTGCGCCGTCATGGCCATCATCGTGCTGGTGGTCACCCTGTTCGACCTGTTCTCCCAGAAGCTGCGCAAAATGGTGCTGTGATGTCCGCCCGTTACGCCCTGTACTACGCGCCCGGCGCGCTCTCCGCCCTGCATGCCGCAATCACGCCTCTTTTCGGACGGGATGCCCTCGGCAATCGGAACTTTTCTCCCGTTCCCCCGGCAGACGGCGTCTTCTCTTCCGACGTCTGGGCCTCCATGGTGGCGGTTCCGGCCAAATACGGACTGCACGCCACGCTCAAGGCTCCCTTCGAGCTTTCGCCCCGCTGGAACGACGACCGGGACATGCTCAAGGCCCTTTCTCTGGCCTGTGAGGAGCTGGCCCGCCGTCACGAACCGCTTACCACCACGCCCCTTGAACTGCGCAGCCTGAGCACGGGCTCCGGATGCTTTCTCGCGCTGACGCCCGCCTGCGGCTCCGAATCCTTCGCAGAGGCGAACCCAGCGCTGGCCGCGCTGGAAAAGGACTGCGTGACCGCGCTGGAAATCTTCCGCGCGCCCCTTGAGGAGGCCGACATCAGAAGACGGGGAGAACTGACGCCCAAGGAAGCCTCCTACCTCGTGAGATACGGCTATCATCGGATATTCGACCTCTTCCGTTTCCATATGACGCTTACCGATTCCATGCCCGAATCCCGTCTCGCTCTGGTGGAGAAAAGCCTGCGCTCCAGCCTTTCCGCCTTCATCGACCGGCCGCTCGTCGTGGATTCCATCAGCCTGTTCCGCCAGAAGGACCGCACCTCGCCTTTTGTGGAACTGTCCCGTTTTTCCCTAGGAACGAACAACAACAGGAACGATTCATGAACACACAGCTCAGACGCAGAGAGTACATGCGTCTTTTGTCCCTCGCTCCGGTCGAGGAGCTGGAAAACTTTCTTTCCGGGCTTGACGAACTGCCGACCTGGAAACTGCTCCGCGGGCCGGAAAGCGGGCTTGTCATGGTGCGCGGCCGCATAAGCGGCGAAGGCCCCCTGTTCAACGTGGGCGAAGCCCTTGTGACCCGCTGCGTGGTCACGCTGCCCGGCGATGCCTGCGGCTGCGGTTACGTTCTCGGGGAAAGTCCCCGTCATGCCGAGCTTGCGGCGCTGTGCGATGCTCTCTGGCAGCAGGAAGCCTACGCCGGCCTGTTCGACAGGGAGCTGAAGCCCCGCCTCGAAGGCGTGCTTCGGGAACGCGAAAGACTGGCGGCCGAAGAGGCCGCGCCCACGAAGGTGGACTTTTTCACGCTGGTACGAGGTGAGGACAAATGAACAGCATCACTTCCAACCCCGCCCGCTGGGAAAACCCCGTGAGGCAGTCTCAGCAGGCGTTCCGCAGTCTCCTGCAGGCGCTTTCCCGCCCCTGCATGCCCGTTTCCATGCCTTTGCCGGAAGGCGGCGCCGGTTCTCTGCCACCGGAACTTGCGGCCATTGCCCTGACCATGTGCGACCAGGACACCGCCGTATGGCTTTCCCCCTCTCTGGATACCGAGGAAGTGCGCCGCTGGTTCCGCTTTCAGTGCGGAGCTTCCGTGACGTCCTCTCCTGCCATGGCGGACTTTGCCTTTGCCGCCCGTCCGGAGGATATGCCGCTTCTTTCGGACCTTTCCAGAGGAGAGCCGGAATACCCCGACCGCTCCACCACCCTTTGCGTGGGAGGCGTGAGCTTTGACCGGGAAGGGAACTCGCTCAGCGTTCTGGCCTCCGGTCCGGGCATAAGTACCTCCCTGATGTTTTACTGCAACCTTCCCGAAGAATTTCTTGGCCGGTGGGAGGAAAACCATCAGGCCTTTCCGCAGGGCGTGGACGTCTTCCTCTGCGGGCAAAGCATGGTCGCGGGACTGCCGCGCAGTACATGCCTGAAGGCGCAAAAGGAGGAAACGTCATGTATGTAGCCGTCAAAGGCGGGGAAAAGGCCATCGACGCCGCCCACGCGCAGCTTCGCCGGGAACGCCGCGGCAGGCTCGACGTGCCGGAGCTCACCACGGAACAGATTGCCTCCCAGCTCAAGCTTTCCGTTGACAGGGTCATGACCGAGGCCTCTCTGTACTGTCCTTCGCTGGCGGCCCTTACGGTGAAGCAGGCCATGGGCGACCTTCAGGAAGCGGTGTTCCTTCTCCGTGCCTACCGTACCACGCTTCCGAGATTCGGTTCCTCCGAACCCGTGGACACTTCGTCCATGCGCGTTTCCCGCCGCATATCCGCCACATGGAAGGACCTGCCCGGCGGACAGATTCTCGGCTCCACCTTCGATTACACCCACCGGCTTCTGGACCGCAGCCTCGCGGGAGAGGGAGAAAGCACGCTTCCGCCCGCTCCGGACAAGGGGGAAGGGATATGCGTGAAGGGCCTGCCCCGTGCCATGAGCGCGCTGGGCACGGAAGGACTGCTTGAAGCGGTGCCCGAAGCCTCTTCCGATACGGCCGCCGACCTTACCCGCCGTCCGCTGGTGCTTCCCGCCGACGGGCCGGAAGACCGTCCCGTACGTCTTCAGACGCTGGCTCGGGCCGACGAGGGCTTTCTTCTCGGCATGGCCTATTCCACACAGCGCGGCTTCGGCGCGGTTCATCCCTTCACGGGCGAGCTGAGGCGCGGCTTCGTGGAGCTGGTCATCACTCCGGAAGAGCTGGATTTTCCCATAGTGGCCGGGGAAATCGAAATGACGGAATGCGACACCGTAAGCCGCTATACCGGCACGGCCATGCCTCCCTGTCTTACCCGTGGCTACGGACTCGTGTTCGGCAACAATGAAAGAAAGGCCATTTCCATGTCCATCGTGGACCGGGCCCTGCGCGCCAAGGAGCTGAAGGAGCCCGAGACCGGGCCCGCGCAGAACCCCGAATTCGTGCTGCTGCATGGTGACAACGTGGATGCCTCCGGTTTTGTGCAGCACATCAAACTGCCCCACTATGTGGACTTTCAGGCGGAACTTTCCCTGATACGCGAGCTGCGCGCCGCGAAGCAGGAAGATTCCCCTGCCCGAGGAGAACGGTCATGTTGACTTTGCAGCAGGACAGCCTGCGCAGCGGTGAGAAGGAAAAGATGCCTCTTGAAGGCTACAACTTCGCCTATCTCGATGAAAGTACCAAAAGGATGATTCGGCGCGGGCTTCTGAAGGCCGTGGCCGTTCCCGGCTATCAGGTTCCCTTTGCCGGGCGTGAGATGCCCATGCCCTGCGGATGGGGTACCGGCGGCATACAGGTGACGGCGAGCGTCATAGGGGAGGAGGACGTGCTCAAGGTCATCGACCAGGGCTCCGACGACACCACCAACGCCGTGTCCATACGCCGTTTCTTCGCCAGCACCACGGGCGTGAAGACCACCACCCATACGGCGGAGGCCACCATCATCCAGACCAGACACCGCATTCCCGAACACCCGCTGACCGAACAGCAGATACTGGTCTATCAGGTGCCGCTTCCCGAGCCTCTGCGCTGGCTTGAGCCCAGCGAAAAGGAAACCCGCACCCTGCACGCGCTTGAGGAATACGGCCTCATGAACGTGAAAATCTATGAGGACATCATGCGCCACGGCGCCATAGCCATGAGCTTCGACTACCCGGTGCGCGTGAACGGGCGCTACATCATGAGCCCCTCGCCCATTCCGCGCTTCGACAACCCCAAGATGCATCAGTGCCCGGCTCTGCAGCTTTTCGGCGCAGGGCGCGAGAAGCGCCTGTACGCCATTCCTCCCTATACCGACGTGAAAAGTCTCGATTTCGAGGACTATCCCTTCGAGGTGCAGCACTGGGACGAACCCTGCGCGCTGTGCGGGGCTCGTCACACCTATCTCGACGAAGTGGTGCTTGATGACACGGGCAAAAGGATGTTCGTCTGCTCCGACAGCGACGCCTGTGCGGAAAACAGGGCCCGGCAGGGCATGACGGAGGTTTCCCATGACTGAACAGCTTCCCGTGCTCAGGGCCGAGTCCCTTACCAGGCGCTACGGTGAAAGACTGGGCTGCCGCAACGTTTCGCTGGAACTGTGGCCGGGCGAGGTGCTCGGCATCGTCGGCGAATCCGGTTCCGGCAAAAGCACGCTTCTCAACATGCTTTCAGGCAGACTGACGCCGAGCGAAGGCCGCGTGCTCTACCGCGATGCGCACGGGGCCGACATCGACCTGCACGCGCTGAGCGAGGGGGAGCGCCGCCGTCTTTTGCGTACGGAACTCGGCTACGTGCATCAGAACCCCCGCGACGGGCTGCGCATGCAGGTAAGCGCCGGCGCCAACATAGGCGAGAGACTCATGGCCGCCGGGGGCAGAAATTATGGAAAGCTGCGCGCCACCGCTCTGGAATGGCTGGACAAGGTGGAAATAGCCGCCCCCCGCATCGATGATGTTCCCGCCCGTTATTCCGGCGGCATGCAGCAGCGCCTGCAGATAGCCCGTAACCTTGTGACCGGCCCGAGGCTCGTTTTCATGGACGAACCCACCGGCGGACTGGACGTTTCCGTGCAGGCCCGCCTGCTGGACCTTCTCCGCAGGCTCGTGCGCGACATGGACTTGGCCGTGGTGCTCGTCACCCATGACCTTGCCGTGGCTCGTCTGCTCTCCCATCGGCTCATGGTCATGTATCACGGCGAAGTCGTGGAGCAGGGCCTTGCCGACCAGGTGCTCGACGACCCGCATCATCCCTACACCCAGCTTCTGGTTTCCTCCATCCTCCAAGGATGACCATGATGAATACGACAAGCAATACCTTCTCCGCTTCCTCAAGGGAAACGGCCGCGAACGAGGCCCTTCCGGTCATCGAAGTTTGCAATCTGTGCAAGGAGTTCATCCTGCATCAGCAGGGCGGCACGCACATCGAGGCTCTCAGAAACGTGAGCTTTCATGTGAACGCCGGGGAATGCGTGGCTCTGTACGGGCCTTCCGGCTCGGGCAAGTCCACCATGCTCAAGGCCCTGTACGGCAACTATCTGCCTTCGTCGGGCAGCATCCTCGTGCGCTGCCGCGACGGGGAAACGGACATGGCTTCCGCCTCTCCCCGTCAGGTGAGCCGTCTGCGCCGTGAATGCATAAGCTATGTCAGCCAGTTCCTTCGCGTCATTCCCCGCGTGTCCACCCTCGACCTTGTGGCGGAGCCTCTGCTCGCCGCGGGCTTCGGGGAGGAAAAGGCCATGGGCCGGGCCCGGGATTTGCTGCGGAGGCTGAACCTTCCCGAAAGACTCTGGGACCTCGCGCCCGCCACCTTCTCCGGCGGCGAACAGCAGCGGGTGAACATTGCACGGGGCTTTTGCCGCCCCACGCCCATTCTGCTGCTCGACGAGCCTACCGCCTCTCTCGACGCCATGAACCGAAAGGTCGTCGTCGAACTCATCCATGAGGCCTGCGAGCGCGGCTGCGCCGTGGTGGGCATTTTCCATGACGACGACACGCGGCGCGCCGTGGCCCATCGCTCCGTCGTCATGAGCCGCCCCGGCGAGCATGCCTGAGTCCATCTTCCGAAAAAGGATTGCCATCATGAAAGAACAGATTTTCTATCACTGCAACGTGGTTACGGAACACGATGTCATCAGCGGCCACGTGCTCGTCCGTGACGGACGCATCGCCGCCGTGGAGGAAGGGACGCCCATTCTTTCCCATGCGACGGACGCCGTGGATTTGGAAGGCGACTATCTTCTTCCGGGGCTTGTGGAGCTTCATACGGACAACCTTGAAAAGCATATCCTGCCCCGGCCCAAGGTGCTCTGGCCCCAGCCGGAATCGGCCTTCTTCGCCCACGACGCGCAGATTGTGGCCTCGGGCATCACAACGGTGTTTGATGCGCTTTCCGTCGGCGAGTATCATGACAAGGGGCGCATCGCCATGCTCGGCGAGGCCGTGGAAGCGCTTAATCACTGCCGCGAAAGCGGACAGCTGCGCGCGGAACACCTGCTGCATCTGCGCTGCGAGGTGGCGGACCCGCGCATGCAGGAGCTGTTCTTCCCCCTTTCCGACAACCCCGGTCTGCACCTCGTGTCCCTCATGGACCACACTCCGGGTCAGCGTCAGTGGCGCAATACCGAAAGCTACCGTACCTACTACAGCAACACCATATCGTGGACGGACGACGAGTTTAAGAAAATGGTGGACGAGCTTCGGGCCCGGCGGGACTTATGTGCGGACAGCAACGCCGCCTCGGTCATGGCGTTCTGCCGCGAGCGCCATCTGCCCATGGCCAGCCACGACGATACCCTGGTGGAACATGTGAACGAAGCCCTTGCCAACGGCATACGCATCAGCGAGTTTCCCACCACGGAGGAAGCGGCCCGCCACGCCTCGGAAAACGGCATGACGGTGCTCATGGGCGCGCCCAACATCGTGCGGGGCGGTTCGCATTCCGGCAACGTGTCGGCGGAAAGCGTTGCCCGGGAAGGCTATCTCGGCGCGCTTTCTTCCGATTATGTGCCCATCAGTCTCATCAGCGCGGTCTTCGCCCTGAAAGAGAGAGACGTCATGCCTCTGCCTGAAGCCGTGAGCCTGGTGTCTTCCCACCCCGCCGACGCCGTGGGCCTCAGCGACAGGGGACGCATTGCCGAAGGGCTGCGTGCCGACCTTGTGCGCGTGCGGCATCTGGAAGGCGTGCCCGTGGTGCGCAACGTATGGCGCGAAGGGGAAAGGGTGTTCTGATGCGCGGCAGGCTCGTCTATGTCATGGGGCCTTCAGGCGCGGGGAAGGATTCGCTGCTCGACATGCTGCGGCAGACGTTCTGCGGGCAGCCTGTCGCCTTTCCGAGGCGCTACATCACAAGGCCTTCCTCAGCCGGGGGCGAAAGACATATTCCCATAACCCCTGAGCATTTCAGGCATCTTGAAGAGCAGGGATACTTTTCCCTGCACTGGGCCAGCCACGGCTACCTGTACGGCATAGCGGCCAGTACGGAAGCGGCGCTTGAGTGCGGCGTTTCCCTCATCGTCAACGGTTCCCGCGCGGCCTTTCCCCAGGCTCTGCACCGCTATCCCGACCTTCTGCCCGTGCTCGTCACCGTTCCGCCGGACATACTCCGCGAAAGGCTCGTGAAGCGCGGGCGGGAATCCGGGGAGGAGCTGGAGGAAAGGCTCAGAGCCGCCTTCATGCCCGTTCCCGAAGAGAACGCTGTCCCGTACTGGATACGGCTCGACAATTCCGGCCCTCTGGAACAGAACGCCCGGGCGCTGACGGCATCCCTCAAGGGGGCTCTCGGCCTCGCCTGAGCGTTCCCATGCTCATGGGAGGGAGAAGCGTTTCTCCCTTCGCGTTCAATCATGCTGCTCATGTCCTGAAAAGCCGTCCCTTTGCAGTGCGCTCAGAGCGCCGCACCCGGGCGGCTTTTGTCTGGCGCTCTGGGACGGCCGGGGAAAACCGGGGAGGCTATGCGGGGCTTTCCCGGAAGCCTTGACAGAACAGCGTTCGTATCTATGTTTGCTCTGCATCCATTTTCGACATTTAAGGAGTTGCTCCCATGAAAATTACGACGAAGAATGTACTGGAAGGTGTGGTCACGGCCGTGAAGAAAGGCGCGGTGAACGACGAAGTCTCCATCGACCTCAAGGGCGGTCTCAAGGTTTCCGCCATCGTGACCAGCCAGAGCACCGAAACGCTGGGTCTCAAGCCCGGCAAGGAAGTGCTGGCCATGGTGAAGGGCATCAACGTGCTGCTGGCCAGCGACTTGGAAGGCTACAGCTTCTCTTCCCGCAACATGCTGCCCGGCACCGTGAAGGGCGTGAAGAAGGGACAGATTATGGCCAGCGTGGCCGTGGAACTCGACAACGGCGACCGTCTGACCTCCGTATGCACGGTGGACAGCGCCGAGGATGCCGGCATTGCCGAAGGCGTGCGCGTGCAGGCCGCCATCAAGGCTCCTCATGTGATTCTCGCTGCGAAGAACTAATCCTCGCTGTCCGTTTTGTGACGGGCACGTTTCCGATAGAAAAAGCCGGCCTGCGGGCCGGCTTTTTTCATGCTTTCGGAGGAGCGAGGGCATAACGAGCTTCTTCCTTTGAATATCGCGTCAGGGATGTGGCTTCCGTTATCCTGCCATGGGCCAGAGCCGCCGCAACACAGAAGAGGAGAGGAAATCTTTTCATGCGATTCTCCATGCCGCGCATACGCGCGTTTCCGGTGTTGCTCACAGAGGAAAACACCAGAACCATGAATGCGGGCGGTATGTGGACATGGCTCAAGCGCAGCGTTTTCTTTCCATGCCGCAGGGGCATTTACGGGAGGCGGTTCCGTTTCCAGAGCCACCCTGTGAGCAGAAACTCAGGTCGGAGCGGCATGGCGCGGGGCTTTAGCCGGACCGACTCGAAAACTTATTTTTGAAATAGACAAGCGCCGTGGCTTTGTCAAGCAGCTCCGGAAAAAAGGAGGAGTTCTCTTTGAAACTGCGTGTGAAGGGAAGGGTAGGCTTTCGGCATGCGGACATGGAGACAGGGCCTGCGGACCTTGGCAGGCAGAGGCGTCAGCGCCGGCGAAGGCGCTCTCGAAGCTCCTCCGCCAGGACGAGCGCGGCCTCGTGCAGCGAGGATGAGTTGTCGATGCGTATCCAGTCCGAAACGTGTTCTTCTCCGGGAATGGGCATGGAGGCTTTTTGCAGGCGGGCGTTCAGCTCCGGTTCCGATTCGCGGCCGCGTTTTAAAAGCCGTTCACGAAGAACGGCGACAGGCGCGCTGACGAGCACGGGCAGCAGGTCGGGAAACAGGGCCAGCGCCTGCGGAAAGGCTGCGCGGGAGCCGTTGACGAGCAGGAAGAGGCCCTGCTCCAGAACGGCGGTGGAAGAAGAGGAAATGCCGTAGAGGCGGCCGTGGCTTGCCCAGTGCAGGGCGAAGAAGCCTTGCGCCGCAAGGCGTTCGAAACGGTTTCGGCTCAGGGGAATGTGTTTTTCTCCCCCGTCCGACGCCGGGCGGGTGATGTAGCGTACGGCATAAGCCAGAGGCAGGTCTGGAACGATGCTTCGCAGCTCTTCCAGAAGGCTGTCCTTTCCCACCCCGGAAGCGCCCATGACATAGACGAGTCTGCCGCGGGGCGGAACTTTGGGGAAGAAGCTCCGGACCTTTTTTGAGGGAAGAAGAGTGTCGCAGTACAGGGGCTGCGCTTCTGTCATGGTCGGAGCACTCCTTGCCTTTGCGGTTCGGTTTTTCCGGCCGGAGGGGCGTGGATGGCCGTCCGTTCATGATAGGGGATGCGTCGGAGGGCGTCAAACCGTCTGCACGGAAGGCGGCGGGTGGTACGGGGCCGCGGAGGGCGTCACCGAACCGGAATTTCCCCGGGATGCCTGCGGGCCGCGCTATCCAGAATGCGGGCGATGATGAAAATGCCCGCTATGTTGAAAACAAGGCGCAGGAGCATGAAGCGCGGGCCGAGCGTGGCGCTTTCAAACATGAGGAGCGGAATTTTTGTGGTGGACCATGCGCCGATGAAGATGAACACGTTGAGCATGCGCGCGCCTTTCTTCATCATGACTCCGGCCAGAGGAAAGGCCGCGTACAGCGGCCCTGCCGCGGCAGAGCCCAGCAGAAAAGCCAGAAGCATGCCTCTGATTCCCGAGCCATCCCCCATGTATTTCATCATGGTTTCTCTCTCCACCCACACGTCCAGGAGACCGAGAAGCACGAAGATGGGCGGCAGGAAGGACAGCATTTCCACAAGGTTGTCCCGCGTGATTTCCACGGAGGCTCTGCCAGTTTCCGGCTCCAGGGCGAAGAGAACGGCGTTCAGGCAGAGAAGGGCCAGAAGAACACGATACCTTTTGACGAGCGCGACCATTACAGAAGCACCCCCATGACGATGGAAGAGAGAACGGCATAGACAAAGGCCAGCAGGTTTCTCTCCACGGCAAGGCGCTTGCCGAAGAAGGTGCTTTCCAGCGGCAGGGTGACGATGCCGACCATCATGAGCGTGGTGAGGAACATGGCCATCTGTCCGTAGCCCGCGCCGGAAGCGAGAAGGGACGCCGCCAGCGGAAAGGCGATGAACCCCGGAATGAGCGTGACCGAACCGACGGCCGCGGCCAGCGCCATGCCGAGAGCGCCGGACTCTGCGCCCAGCAGACGGGAGATGAGGCTCTCGTCCACAATGGCAAGCATGAGGCCCACAAGGACGAGGATGGACAGAAACTGCGGCAGTATGCCTTCAAAGGATTTCCAGGCCTTTTTCAGGGCCAGCGCGGTTTTTGCTCTGTCCCGGGAGAAGGACAGGCCGAGCAGAAGAAGCGTGCATGCGTAAAGAAGCGCGGTGGACATGGGTTATTTTCCTTTTTCCGGCAAGGGAGCCATGGGCAGCCGGATGAAACCTGCGCTGCCGTGACACATCCTCCGGACGCTTTCGGCGCAGGCTCCTTCCGCTTCCGGACGAATGTCTGCCAGAGACTCGATGTCCCTGGCCAGAGCGCGCAGTCTTTCCCTGTCGATGGAGTAGTGCATGAAATGGCCGCGCTTTTCTCCGGTGAGCAGCATGGCCTGCCTGAGAACCCTGAGGTGTTGTGATACCGCGCTTTCGCTGATGCCGAGGGCTCGGGCCAGCGCGGAGACGCAGCAGTTGTGCCGAAGCAGCAGAACTATGATGCGGCGGCGGTTTTCATCGGCCAGTGCGCGGTAAAGAGATGCGGTTTCCATGGGGTCCGGCGTAGGGTGAATTTTAATTAAGTAATTACTTAAATAAAAGGGACGGCCGGCGCTGTCAACAGATGAAGATTGCCGTAAGCCGGAAAAACGTCATCCCCGCGGCGTGGGGACGCCTGCGGGGATGACGGAGTTTCTGGTAAGGACATGCCTCGGCCGGAGCTTTGGCGGTCAGTCTTTCTTTGTGCCCAGGGTTTCGAAGGATTCCACGGGGGTACGGAAGGCGATGCCGGAGCCGGGCTCCGCGTTTTGAAAGTCCGCCCTGATGCTGTCCATGATGCGCGCGCTGTCGGCTTTGGGGCTGAGAATCATGACCAGTTCCTTTTCCGGCACGATGGTGATGCCGAAGAAGGTGGCGTCGTCAGGCCTTGCGGTACCGCGGGCATGGATGACGGTGCCGCCCGTGGCGCCGGCGCGGCGAGCCGCGTCCATGACCTGGTCGGCGCCGCCGTCGTTGACGATGATGGAAAGAAGTTCGTAGCCGGGCGCGTCCTGGCTGTTGTCAGACATGATATCCTCCTGAGACTGGGAAAGGGCGGCGGTCGGAGCCGAACACTGGGGACGGAAGACGTCGAGTACGTTGATGGTGAACATGATGCCGCGCGTTCTGGCCAGAGAAGGGGCGTGACGCAGCGCTTCCATGACGGGCCGTACGAGGTGTGTGGGAAGAAGGCAGTAGAGCAGTTCCTTTTCCACGTCGTCCAGCCCGAGGATGCGGAGCCATTTGCTCTGCGCGGTGCCGCGGCCCATGAGGACGGTGCCGCCGAGAGCGCCGGCCTTCCGGGCTTCGGCCACCACGTCATCGCATTTGTGTTTTTCTATGACGGCGACGAGCAGCTTGCCCGCGCTTTCACTGGAAGAGGTATTCATGAGCGAACTCCCGTCTTGCGGCTGAAAACGATGCCCAGAAGCTGGATGGCGATGAGGGGCGTCATGGCAATCATGGCGATGCAGCCGAAGGCATCCACGGCGGGATTGCCTCCGACCCCCTTGGAGACTCCGAGCATGAAGGCCAGAATGAAGGTGGAGGCCATGGGTCCGGAGGCCACGCCGCCGGAGTCGAAGGCGATGGCGGTGAACATGCGCGGACACAGGCGCATGAGCAGCATGGCGATGACATAGCCCGGTGCCAGGAAGACCCAGAGACTCGTGCCCGTGGTCACCCTGTACATGGCAATGCCCACGGCCAGCGAAACGCCGGCGGAAAGGGCGGCCAGCATAAGGCCGCGCCTGATGGCGCCGCCGGAGACCTGCTGTACCTGTTCGGTGAGAATCCATACGGCGGGTTCCGCACATACCACCACGGCCCCGAGCACAAGCGCCACGGGGATGAGCAGAAAGCGGTTTTCCGGAGCGGAGAGCAGCGCCCCCAGAGCGTCGCCTGCGGGCATGAAGCCGCCCTTTACGCCGAGGAAGAACAGAACGACGCCGAGGAAGGTGTAGATGAGACCCATGACCGTGCGCAGCGTCTGTCTGCGGGAGAGCCGGATGAGGAACAGCCGGAACAGCAGGAACAGCACGGCCAGCGGCCCGAGGGCCATGGACACTTCATGGACG
Organism: uncultured Mailhella sp.; assembly: GCA_944322695.1. Classification (GTDB taxonomy): domain Bacteria; phylum Desulfobacterota; class Desulfovibrionia; order Desulfovibrionales; family Desulfovibrionaceae; genus Mailhella. Next base: position 22,534 of record CALUPQ010000084.1, read on the forward strand.
ACTTCCGGCAGCAGACGAAGGAAGTGTTCGACAAGTCCTTCCTGGACGGATGCAGCCGCGGCCTGATTTTCCGGCATGGCCGGAGAGGCGAAGAGCCCCAGCATCAGCACGGCGAGGATGGGGCCTACCGAAGCCAGTCCCACGAATCCGAAGCTGTCGTCCCCGGCATGGCTGCCGCCGCGCACCGCCGCCACGCCCACGCCGAGCGCCATGATGAAGGGCACCGTCATGGGGCCGGTGGTGGCTCCGCCGGCGTCGAAACCTATGCCCAGAAAGAGTCCGGGGGTGAAGTATGCGCAGAGAAATACCGCTCCGTAGCAGAGGAAGAGCAGCAGCTTGAGCGGAAGCTGAAAAATGATGCGCGCCATGGCCACGGCCACGAAAAATCCGACCCCGGCCGCAATGATGCAGACGAGGGCCATGGGAGCGATGACCGGAGCAACCCCCGTGACCTGAGCCGCCAGCACCTGTACGTCCGGCTCGGCCACGGTGATGATGAACCCGACCACGAAGCCCGCGGCCAGCATGAGGGCAAGGTTGCGCTTGCCGGTAAGGGTGGAGCCCACCTTCTGCCCCACGGGCAGCACGCCGATGTCGGCCCCCACCAGAAAAAGTCCGAGGCCGATGATGAACAGCACCGCTCCTGCGAGAAAGCTCGGCAGAGCGTCGCCGAGCGGAGCAACCGTCAGGTGAAGCAGAAGAACCAGAATGACTATCGGCACTACCGATATCACGGACTCCCTGCATTTCTCGATGAAGAGCATGGGTATCCTTTAGACTGTTGAGAGTGAAAGAGATACCGGTGTCCCGGCAGGTCTTATGCAAAACGGCGTTTCATTGGAAGTGTCGGTTGAAATGCCGGTTGTTTGAACGTTATTTACGTAAAATCAAAGAAGCATATATGATATGATGCGGAAAGTTGCGGAACGGCACCTTTGAGCAGGTGGCGGATGACCACATGTTATCCTGTGGGGGATGTCTGAGTTCGTGGCTTTTCCGACTGCTTGCGGAACCGTTTCGCCTTCTTTTGAATATTAAGAAAGAAAGAAGCGATAGGCAAGGGTGGAAAGCAGGAGAGAAAGCGTCACATAGAGAAAATTTCTGACCATGCGCGTGCCTATGCGGATGGCAAGGCGTGTTCCGAGCTGATTGCCGAGAATGTTGGCCACGGCGAGGGGAATGCCCAGACTGAAGAGGGTGACGCCGCCGGAGGTGAACACAGCAAAGGCTCCGGCGTTGGAGGCCAGGTTGAAGACCTTGGCCGTGGCCGAAGCCCGGACGAGCCCCATGTGCAGCAGAAGGTGCTGGGCGATGATGAAGAAGCTCCCCGTGCCCGGACCGAAGAAGCCGTCATAGCCGCCGATGAGAAAGCCCATCAGGATGACGCGAATCCAGAGGTGACGCTCGGGCAGTTCCCCTTCCGTGGAGACGAGCCTGCCGGAAAACAGAGAGATGACCATGCCCACGGGCAGCAGAAAGACGAGCAGTTTTCCCAGAAGGGCGCTGTCGATGTGCAGGGCGAGGGCCGAGCCTGCCATGCCGCCGGCAAAGGCCGAGATGAAGCCTGCCGGAGCGATGCGCAGCACGACGAGATGATTGCGTGCAAACGTCCACAGCGAGGTGAGGGAACCGAGCGTGCTGGCGAATTTTCCCGTGCCGAGGGCCATGTGGGGCGGCACTCCGCACAGCAGCAGGGCGGGCGTGGAAATGAGCCCGCCGCCTCCGGCCACGGAGTCCACGAAACCGGCGAGAAAGAAGAACACGCAAAGAACGACAAGAACGGCAAGAGAGATGTCCACGGCAGAAAGACCTTATTGGGTGTTGCGGAAACAGGCTCCTTTTAAACAAAAAAGCCTCGTTTGTCGAAATGGACTTTTCGCAATGCCGGTGAGAGAATCAGGCAAGAAAAAGAGGAAATCGTATCTAGGGCATGACCGCTCTTCATGCATAGAATGAAGCTGTCTCAAGCGCCCGTCCGGGCGTCGGGAAGCCTTACAGGAGGTGTGTCATGGAGGAATGGAAACGCATCAACGACGGTCTCAGGGAAAAGGTTCTGCGTCACATGCCCGAACCGGGGCTGAAGGAAACCGCGGTCCCCGGGCTGTCCATGTCGCATCGTCTGGCGCACGACATTCTGGAGAGCAGCCTGTACAGGCCCTGCATAGGCATCATGCTTCAGGGAAAGAAGAAGTCCATCATAGGCATGGAGGAATACGTTTACGGCGAGGGGCAGTGCCTGCTGGTGGGCGTGGACGTTCCCAGTTCCTTCTATGTGGTGGAGGGCACGAAGGAGGCGCCTTTCCTGTGCCTTTCCCTGGAAGTGGACAGGTTCATGTTCACCCGGCTGGCCGCCGAAGTGCCGCTTCCCGAAGGAAGTCCGGTGGAAGACTGCGTGCGCGGCGTGTCCGTGGCCGACGTGGACGTTTCGGTGCTGGACGCATTTTCCCGGCTCGTGGACCTTCTGGACAGGCCAGAGCAGATACCGGTGCTCGGTCCCATGATTATAAGGGAAATCTATTACCGCATGCTCATAGGTCCGCAGGGCGCGTTTCTGCGCAGCTTTCACACGCTGGGTTCGCAAAGCATGCAGATAGCCCAGGCGGTGACGTGGCTGCGCGACAACTACCGTTCGCCCCTTCAGGTGGAGGAGCTGGCCCGCAGGGTGAACATGGCCACGTCCACGTTCCACCGGCGTTTCAAGGAAGTGACCAGCCTGAGTCCCCTGCAGTTTCACAAGAGGCTGCGCCTCATCGAGGCACAGCGGCTCATGCTTTCCGAGCGCGTGGACGCGGCAAGCGCCGGTCTCGCCGTGGGCTATGAAAGCCCCACGCAGTTCAACCGGGAATACAAGCGTCTGTTCGGAGAGCCGCCCCACAGGAATATCACGAGGCTCAAGAGCGCCACCGTGGGCAGGACTTAGGCTTATTCTTCTTTCAAAGGGCGGTCCATGAGGTCCCGCACGGCCGTTTCCGGGCCGGTCCCCTCATACAGAATGCGGCACACCGCCTCGGTGACAGGCGCCTCGATGCCGAAGCGGGCGGCAAGCTGTCGCGCAGCGCCTGCTGTTTTGACGCCTTCCGCCACCATGCCGAGGGAGGAGACGATGGCCTCAAGGCTTTCCCCGCGGCCGAGGCGCTCGCCTACCTGCCTGTTGCGGGAAAGGCCGCCCGTGCAGGTGAGAACGAGGTCCCCCAGGCCGGAAAGCCCCATGAAGGTAAGAGGCCTTGCTCCCATGGCAACGCCCAGCCGGCTCAGTTCCGCAAGCCCCCGCGTGATGAGTGCCGCGCTGGCGTTGGAGCCGAAGCCGAGCCCCGTGCAGACGCCGGCGGCAATGGCCATGACGTTTTTGAGCGCTCCGCCTGTTTCCACGCCGGTCACGTCCGTGCTGGAATAGCAGCGGAAGAAGGGCGTGGAGAAAAGGCTGCGCAGCATTGCGCCGAGAGTTTCGTCCCGACAGCCGAGCACCACGGCGGTGGGCTGGGCGTCCATGACTTCCGCGGCGAAGGACGGGCCGGAGAGCACGGCGTATCGCGCGGCCAGCTCCGGCAGTTCTTCCTGCAGCACGCGGCTCATGGTCAGGCAGGAGCCGTTTTCCAGTCCCTTGGATGCGTTGACGATGACGGTTTCCGGGGAAAGGAACGCCCCGGCGCTTTTCAGCCAGCTTCTTTGATGCTGGCAGGGAACGGCAAGCACCACCACGTCGCATGCCTGCAGAGCCTGCAGGTCCGTGGTTGCCGTCACTTTCGGATGAAGGGCCTTTCCGGGAAGATAGCGGGGGTTTTCATGCCGCTCGTTGACGGCCCGGGCCACGGTTTCATCGCGGAGAACAAGCGTGGTTTCATGACCGGCCGCGGCCAGCACATGCGAGAGGGCCGTGCCCCAGCTTCCGCCTCCGGCTACGGCGGTACGAAGAGATGTCGTCATACGGGCTCCTTGTTCCCGCTCACTATGGCGTAGAAGTATGAAGGGAGCATGGCAATAAAAAAGGAAGTTCCGGAGGAACTTCCTTTTTTATGGATTCAGGGTCAGTCTTTTTCTTTTTTGCCCGTGAGGGCTTCGCCGGTTCTGGCCTTGGGACCGCTCTGGACGATGCGGCTGCCTTCGGGCACGCTGTGGGTGAGCCACACGTTGCCGCCGATGACGGAGCCCTTGCCTATGGTGATGCGGCCGAGGATGGAAGCGCCCGCGTACACCGTGACATTATCTTCCAGAATGGGGTGACGGGGAATGCCCTTCACCAGCGTGCCGTCGGCGTTCTTGGAGAAGGAAAGCGCGCCGAGGGTAACGCCCTGGTACAGACGGCAGCCCTTGCCTATGATGCACGTTTCGCCGATGACCACGCCGGTGCCGTGGTCGATGAAGAAGTTTTCACCAATCTGCGCGCCGGGGTGGATGTCGATGCCCGTGCGGGAGTGGGCCATTTCCGCAATGATGCGCGGAATGATGGGCACGTGCAGGGCGTAGAGCTCGTGGGCGATGCGGTGATGAATCATGGTGAGCATGGAAGGATAGCAGAAGATGGTTTCCCCGGGACTTGTGGCCGCGGGGTCGCCCTCGTAGGCGGCGCGGGCGTCTTCCGTCAGCATGTCGCGTATGGCGGGGATGCGCTGCATGAACTTCATGGCCATTTCCTTCGAGGCCACGTCGCAGCCGCGGCAGTCGTTCACGTAGTCGGCGCAGGCAAAGCAGCCGCCGCGCCGAATCTGCTCGCTGAGCAGGCGGAAGATGGAATCGAGGTTGGCGGCGAGATGATAGCGCAGCGACTCGCGGTGCACCTGAGAAGGACCGAAGTAGCCGGGGAAGAGTACGGCCTTGAGCCGCTCCATCATTTCCTTGAGCACTTCCTGAGAGGGCAGAGGCGTGGAGCAGTCCTTGGAGTTGAGCACGGTGGACAGGGATTCCGGACGGCACAGGGCGTCGGTCACCTCGTCGAGTTCACGCATGCGGGAGATGGCAAGTTCCTTGTCGGGTGCGGGGCAGCAGGAGTTCATGGGCTCAGTCCTTGGAGAAGAGGGGAGTGGAAAGATAGCGTTCGCCGGTGTCCGGCGCGATGGTGACGATGTGTTTGCCTGCAAATTCGGGACGCATGGCAAGCTTCATGGCGGCGCACACGTTGGCGCCTGAGGAGATGCCGCAGCTCAGGGATTCCTCGCGCATGAGCATGCGGGCCGTTTCCATGGCTTCTTCGGTGCTTACGGTGATGATTTCGTCGATGACGGCGCGGTCGAACACCGCGGGCACGAAGTTGGCGCCGATGCCCTGTATGCCGTGCGCTCCTGCGCGTCCTTCGGAGAGCACCGGGGATTCGGCGGGCTCCACGGCCGCACAGAAGACGGAGGCGTCGGCCTCCTTCAGGCGGCGGCTTACGCCGATGACCGTGGCGCCAGACCCCACCCCGGCCACAAAGGCGCAGGGGGAGAAGCCTTCCTTGCGGCAGTCTTCAAGAATTTCCACGCCCGTGGTCTCGTAGTGCACACGAGGCCCCACGGGGTTGCTGAACTGGTTGGGACGGAAGGCTCCGGGAAGGGTGGAGAGAAGTTCGTCCACCTTGTCCTGTGAGCCCTGCATGCCTTTTTCCGCAGGTGTGAGCACCACTTCGGCGCCCATGGCTCGAAGCAGGGCCACGCGCTCGCGGCTTGCCGAGGAAGGCATGGTGAGAATGAGCCGCAGGCCCGTTTTTCTGCACGCCACGGCAAGTCCGATGCCGAGGTTGCCGCTGGTGGCCTCCACCACGGTTCCGCCGGGCGCGAGAATCCCTTCCTGCATGGCGGCCTTCAGATAGCCGAATGCCGCTCTGTCCTTGATGGAACCGCCGGGGTTGCGGGCTTCGTATTTGACGTGGATGTCGGCGGGAAGGCCGGCGGAAACATGGTCCAGGAATACAAGGGGCGTGTGCCCTATGGTATCGAGAATATTCATGGAGTCCCTCAATGGTCGGAGGAAGGGGGCATGTCGTCCTTGGTGAACATGCGCCAGAGCACGGAAGTCTCCCCGTCTTTTTCACGCTTTTCCGGCGTGACGTACAGGATGGGTTCATCCTTCCACAGGTAGGTCATGCTGTTGTCCGGAGCAATGTGACAGGCCATGTTGGCTGCGATTTCTTCCGGGGCCAGCTTGCGGGGGTTCACTCCCATTTCCTCAAGCTGTTCGCGCAGAAGTTCCTCCACGCGGGCGGCTACCTGCAGGTTCGGTTTCGGGGCGTCTTCACGGGGGTCTGACATGATGTCCTCACATGGCAATGGTGTGACCTCTGGGGTCTGCTTTTATACATAATCGTTTACACAGACTTGGCAAGTCCGCGGCGGGAGGGAAACGTGTCTTGCCCTTGTACGGAGGAGGGGCGCCCCGTGGATATCCGGGCCTTCAGGATGGAGGCGTGGGAAATGATGTCAGTCATGATGGATGCGGAAATCCCCCGTGTCCAGGGAATGGAGGGGTATCTTCCCGGGCAGTGCGCCTGTTTCTGCAATTTCCGCTTTACCTGTACCGGGAGAGGCATGGCAATAGGGGAACGGTACTGAAGGCATGGCATAAGACTCTTTCATAGTACAGCCGTGAAGGCGCAGCGACACGCAGGCCGGCAGGCGACTTCGGGTTCAGCCTTTTCTGCCGGAGCCGTATCGAACACTGCAGGCAGCTGAGAGATAGGAACGTTTTTCAGCGACGGCGTTGAGGGGGGCTGCGGGAGCAGACTCGGGCCGTCATGGAGCGGCTTCAGCCTGTGCGCAGCAGGCCGTGATGCGTGGCCGTTTTTGCCGTGACGAGGTAAGGCTTTTGAAAATAAGAGATACGGTGTATGCTGTCGGCGCTGGCCCCCTGGAGAATATGTCTTTCCCTGTCGGGACAGATTAATGGAGCCCATAAGGGCTGTGGGAGAAAACATGACAGAGCATACCGCACTTGTTCCGGTCTTTGAACGGGCCGTTCCCATCGTCTTTGGTGCCGATGAAGGATTTTTCATGCCGCTTGTCGTCTGCGTCCAGTCCATTGTGGAGAATGCTTCCGACGACGAATGCTACGACATCATTGTTCTCGCCAATAAGTTCAGTGAAAGATATACGGAGCTTCTTCTTTCGACGGCAAAAGGAAAGGCGAACATTTCCATCCGGGTGCATGATGTGGAGCCGTTCCTGAAAAGTTTCGACATGAGCAGGCTCAAGACCGGGCACAGGCTTTCTCTGGCAGCCTATTACAGATTGTTCATCCCCGAGCTCATGAAGGATTACAGCAAGGCGCTGTACATCGACGGGGATACGGTTCTTCTTGAGGACATCGCCGGTCTCTACCATACCGATGTTTCGGAATATTATGCCGCCGTCGTCAAGGACTACAACATCATCCGCGACATGAGCATGAGTTTTCGGCGGCATGTTCAGCAGGTGCTTCAGATGGAGGATACCGGCGCGTATTTCAATTCGGGCGTGCTTGTGCTGAATCTGGATATGATTCGTCGGGACTTCTCTCTGCCGTTTTTCATGGAGCAGGCGGAGCTCAAGGGGACCAAGCATCACGACCAGGACGTGCTCAACAGTCTTTTCTACGGCAGAGTCCGGTATCTGTCGCCGAAATATAACTCCATGTGGCAGAACAGGGAGTTGTACACTGCCGTGGAAGGCGGCGATGAGGCAGTACGGCACCCGGTCCTCGTGCATTATCCCGGCGGCGGCAAGCCGTGGCTGAAGGGAGGCGCCTTCCGAGAAGCCTCCCGGCATTTCTGGAAGTATGCCGTGAAATGCCCGTATGCGGAAGAAATCATGGAAGCATGCAGGCAGGATTGCGCCCGCAGCGTGGCGGGATATGCTGAGCAGAGGAAGCGTTATCTGTGGTATAAGCTGCTTTCTCTGCTGCTGTTCGGCAGAAAGCGCCGTCATTATGCGGAAAAGGTGCAGGCCATGCGCCGTTCTCTCGCGGAAACGGAAGCATTGATGAAGGGGGGCGAAGAAGCCATGCCGTGGAAGGCGGTATCTTAAGTTTTTATCTCATCTCAGCCGACTTTGCTTTCCTGGTCTTCGGCTGGAAAGCCGGAATACGGACGAAAAAAGGCGGGAGCATCCTTTTTCGGGGATGCTCCCGCCTGTCTTTTACCGAAGAGGCCGAGAGTCTCAGATTCTGTCGCAGACGGCCTTGCCCATGTCGGTGGTGGATACGGGAGTGATGCCGTTTTCGGCGATGTCGCCGGTGCGGATGCCCGCTTCGAGCACGGCCGTCACGGCGTTGTCGATGGCGGAGGCTTCCTTTTCAAGCCCGAAGCTGTAGCGCAGCATCATGGACACGGACAGGATGGTGGCGAGCGGATTGGCGATGTTCTTGCCCGCAATGTCGGGAGCGGAGCCGTGGCTCGGTTCATAGAGACCGAAGGAGCCGTCGGCGAGGCTCGCGGAGGGCAGCATGCCGAGGGAGCCGGTAATCATGCTGGCTTCGTCGGACAGAATGTCGCCGAACATGTTGGAGGTGAGGATGACGTCGAACTGGCCGGGACGGTACACGAGCTGCATGGCCGCGTTATCGACGTACATGTGGGAGACGGTCACTTCCGGATACTCGGCGCTCATTTCGTTGACGACCCTGCGCCACAGGCGGGAGGTTTCCAGCACGTTGGACTTGTCCACGCTCACGAGGTTCTTTTTGCGGGTCATGGCGGCGTTGAAGGCCACCTTGGCGATGCGGCGGATTTCCATTTCGCTGTAGCGTTCCACGTCGTAGGCTTCCTGACCGTACTTGCCATCTCTCCAGCCGTGTTCGCCGAAGTAGATGCCGCCGGTGAGTTCGCGCACGATGAGAAGGTCCATGCTGTCGCCGATGTTTTCATGCTTGATGGGGCAGGCGCCGCTCAGCGCCTTGTGCATGATGGCCGGGCGAAGGTTGGCGTAAAGGCCGAGGCCTTCGCGGATTTTGAGCAGGGCCTTTTCCGGGCGCTCGGGACCGGACAGGTTGTCCCACTTGGGGCCGCCCACCGCGCCGAGCAGCACGGCGTCGTTCTTTTTGCAGATGTCCACGGTGTCTTCGGGGAAGCAGGTGCCCACGGCGTCGTAGGCCGCGCCGCCCATGAGCAGGTGCGTGAACACGAATTCATGGCCGAACTTCTGTCCGACCTTTTCCAGAACTTTGGGGGCTTCGGTGACGATTTCCGGACCGATGCCGTCGCCGGGAATGACTGCGATGCGATAGGTTGCCATGGTATGTCCTTTATGAAGGAAAAGGTTGTCGGAACGGCCGGATGTCCGGCTCTTCCGTGCGTTTTTTCGAAAAAAGGCGCTCCGGAGGCTTCCGTCCTCCCGGGCGCCGGCTTTCTGAATGGTTCAGCTTTTGGCGCGCAGGGCGTCTATCTTGGCCTTCGAGTAGTTCACCAGACCGCCGCAGGCGATGAGGTTCTGCATGAAGGGCGGAAAAGGCTCGGCCTGAAAGGTTTGGCCCGTGGTTTCGTTGGTGATGACGCCGGTCTCGAAATCGACGCTCACCGTATCGCCTTCATGGATGTTTTCCGCCGCCTCGGGGCATTCCAGAATGGGCAGGCCGATGTTGAGGGCGTTGCGGAAGAAGATGCGGGCGAAGGTGGAGGCGATGACGCAGGAAATGCCCAGGTACTTGATGGACAGAGGCGCGTGTTCGCGGGAGGAGCCGCAGCCGAAGTTCTTGTGCGCCACCATGATGTCTCCGGGGCGGGCCTTCTTCACGAAATCGGGGTCTTCCGATTCCATGCAGTGGGAGGCCAGCTCCTTTGCGTCCGTGACGTTGAGGTACTTGCCGGGGAGAATGACGTCGGTATTGACGTCGTCGCCGAAAACGAAGGCTTTGCCGTGAGCGTTCTGCATCAGTCCTCTCCTTCCTTGTCCATGATGGTCTCAGGGCTGACGATGCGCCCCGCTATGGCCGAAGCGGCCGCCACGGCCGGGCTGCACAGATAGACTTCCGACTCCACATGACCCATGCGTCCCACGAAGTTGCGGTTGGTGGTGGAAAGGCATTTTTCCCCGGCGGCGAGTATGCCCATGTGTCCGCCGAGGCAGGCCCCGCAGGTGGGAGTGCTCACGGCGCAGCCGGCGTCCATGAAGGTGCGGATATAGCCTTTCTCCATGCATTCCATGTAGATGGAAGGCGTGGCCGGGATGACGATGACGCGCACGCGGTCGCTGATTTTCCTTCCTTTCAGGATGCTCGCGGCCATGGCCATGTCTTCCATGCGGCCGTTGGTGCAGGAGCCGATGAACACCTGGTCGAGCGGAACGTCGCCCACTTCGTCGATGGTGCGGGTATTGGAGGGCAGGTGCGGGAAGGCCACGGTGGGACGGATGGAGGAGAGGTCGATGTCGATGGTCTTCTCGTATTCGGCGTCCTCGTCCGCTTCGTAGGAGGTCCAGCTCTTCGTGCAGTGGGCTTCAAGGTAGGCGCGGCAGACGGCGTCCACGGGGAAGGTGGCGTTCTTGGCACCGGCTTCGATGGCCATGTTGGTCATGGAGAAGCGGTCGTCCATGGAAAGGTTCGCCACGCCGTCGCCGGAAAATTCCATGGAGCGGTACAGCGCGCCGTCCACGCCGATGAGACCGATGATGTGCAGCATCACGTCCTTGCCGCAGACCCACTTTCCGGGCTTGCCGGTAAGGTTGAAGCGGATGGCGGAGGGCACCTTGAACCAGTTTTCGCCCGTGGCCATGCCCATGGCCAGGTCGGTGCTGCCCACGCCCGTGGAAAAGGCGCCGAGCGCGCCGTAGGTGCAGGTGTGGGAGTCGCCGCCGATGATGACTTCGCCGGGCGCCACGATGCCCTGCTCGGGCAGAAGGGCGTGTTCTATGCCCATGCGACCCACGTCGAAGAAGTGGGTGAGCTCGTTTTCGCGCGCAAATTCGCGGCACGCCTTGCACTGCATGGCGGCCTTGATGTCCTTGTTCGGGGCGAAGTGGTCGAGCACGACCACCACCTTGTCCTTGTCGAAGACCTTTTCTGCGCCCGCCTTGCGGAATTCGGGCACGGCGAGGGCAATGGTGATGTCGTTGCCCATGACGATATCGAGCTTCGCTTCAATGAGCTGGCCCGCCGTCACGCTTTCAAGCCCGGCATGCGCGGCCAGTATCTTCTGTGTTACGGTCATACCCATGAGGATATCCTTGTCGTAGAAGGGGGGAGCCTGCCCTGTACCTGACAGGGACGGGCAAAAAAGTCTTTTCAGAATAAAGAAGCGTTTTCTGCTTGTCCAGAGGAAAGGCGGGCGGGAAAAGCCCCGGACGCGGGGCGAAGCGTTCGTGCAGCAAGAAAAAGCAGGCTCCCTGCATCATAAGACGCAGGGAGCCTGAGAAGTGAGATGCCGGGAAAGCCTCAGGACTTGTGCAGCATGATGTCGAGGATGACCTTGTCGGCCTCCTTCATGCCCGTGGAGCCGAGACGGCCGAGGTTGGCGATGCAGGCCTCGATGTCGTCGTCCACGATGCCTTCGTTGCCGGGAACCACGGTGCCGTTCAGGGCGAGCAGCACGGCCTGTATGCCTGCGCTCACGGCGGTGGCCACCTTGAGGGCGCAGCTGCTTTTCGCGCCGTCGCATATCATGCCGGAAACGTTGCCCACCATGTTGCGCACGGTGCGCTCCATGTCCCTTAGACCGCCGCCGAGCAGCAGCGCGATGCCGCAGGCCGAGGCCGTGGCCGCCACCATGGCCCCGCAGTGAGCGGAAAGGCGGCCGAGGTGATGCTTGATGTGGATGGACGTGAGGTGGCTCATCATGAGGGCGCGGGCCAGCTTCTCGTCGTCGGACTGCATGCGTATGGCGCAGGCCACCACGGGCATGGTGCAGGTGATGCCCTGATTGCCGCTGCCGGAATTGCTCATCACCGGCATCATGACTCCGGCCATGCGCGCGTCGGCCGCGGCGGCGGTGAGCTTGGTGGCGAAGGTGGGCAAGTCGTCGGCAAGGATGTGCTTGCGTATCTGCGTGTCCATCATTTTGCCCACGCCGAGGCCGTACTGACGCCGAAGCCCCTCTTCCGCCACGCGGCGGTTCATGCGCGCGGCTTCCAGAATGAAGCTGATTTCGTCAATCGGAGCCGTGGTGGCAAGGTCGTAGATGCCGGCGAGCGTGAGCGGCCAGGGAGCGTCGTCGCCTTCCTGTACGGAGGTGTCCGGCTGTTCAAAGGTGAGCGCGCCGTTTTTCCACACGCGGGTGATGTTGTCGTGGCTGCCCGAAAGCTCGGCGGCAGTGCTTTCTTCTCCGGCAAAGGCGGTCACCAGGCAGTAGAGAAGCTGGTCGTTGTCCGCAAGGTGCAGGTTGACGGCGTCTTTTGCCAGCATCTCGCGGGCGCTTTCGGCCGTCTCTTCGGAAAGCTCCTTCAGGCATTCCAGCCCGAGGGCGCTTTTTCCGCCGAGAGCGCCCGCGGCCGCGGCCACGCCGAGCCCCATCTCGCCCGTGCCGGGCACCATGACGCCCATGCCGTTCTTGAGCAGGTTGGCGCTTACGGCCACATCCAGCTTTTCAGGCCGGCGGCCGAGCTCCTCCGCGGCGCGGGCCGCGGTGAGGGCTACGGCAATGGGCTCCGTGCAGCCGAGCGCGGGCACGACTTCTTTGCGCAGCAGGGAAAGATAGGCGTTGCGGTCGCTCTCGTTCATGCGTTTTCTCCGGCGGATTTGTGCTGCAGCTCGCCGAGCTGTTCGTTGCGGTTGAAGAGGCCTTCCAGCATGAGGGTCAGCGCGCCGTCGCCCGTGATGTTGCAGGCCGTGCCGAAGCTGTCCTGCAGGGCGAAAATGGCGATGAGCAGGGCCACGCCGTTCTGGTCGAAGCCGAGAACGCCGGTGACTATGCCGAGGGAGGCCACCACGGTGCCGCCGGGCACGCCAGGAGCGCCCACGGCGAAGACGCCGAGCAGCAGGCAGAAGAGAATCATGACGCCGACGCTGGGGAGCGTGCCGTAGAGCATGAGGTGCAGCGTCATGCAGAAGAAGGTTTCGGTGAGCACGGAGCCGCACAGGTGCACGGTGGCTCCGAGCGGAACCATGAATTCCACAAGGTTCTTGCTGAGCACGCGGGACTTATGGGCGCAGTCCAGCGCCACGGGAAGCGTGGCCGCGCTGGACATGGTGCCCACGGCGGTGAGATACGCGGGCGTGTAGTAGCGGAAGACTTCCCAGGGGTTGCGGCCGGAAAGCAGGCCGCCTATGCCGTAGAGCACGGCGAGCCAGATGAAGTGTCCCACGATGACGATGAGCACCATGGAAATGAACACGGGCAGATGCAGGCTGAGAGAGCCTTCGTAGGCGAGGCCGAGGAAGGACATGCCCACGAAGAAGGGCAGGATGGGAATCATCACGCGGATGACGAGAGAGCTCATGATGCGCTCAAGCTCGGAAAAGAGCCTGGCCATGTTTTCCGACTTTGTCCAAGTGATGGCCACGCCGAAGAAAAGGGCCAGAATGAGCGCGCTCATCACGCTGAAGAGCGGGGGAATGTCCAGTCGGAACACGATTTCCGGCAGGGAGCGCAGCGTTTCGGTGGTTGTGGCGATGGAGAGGTGCGGGATGATGACGTAGCCCGACACGGTGGAGAAGAAGGCCGCACCGATGGAGGAGAGGTAGGCAATGGCCACGGCGGTGAACAGAATCTTGCTCGCGTTCTGTCCGAGGCGGACGATGGCCGGGGTGATGAATCCCACGATGACGAGGGGCACGAGGAAGAAGATAATCTGCCCGAAGATGTAGCGCAGGGACACCACCACATCCATGAGATGATGCAGCGGGCTTTCGGTGTTGCCGCCGAGGTATGTTCCCACAAGGGAACCGATGACGATGCCGGCGAGCAGTTTGAGAATCAGGGAAAAATCAGCAGCCTTGGCGGACATGGTAAGCCTCCATCATTAAAAGTACGCATCAGCGCTGTAGCACAGGCAGAGCGTCTTCGCAACATCAGCGGCGAAGAAGGAGCGTCCGGAAGCGCCCTGACGGGTATTTTTTCTTTCCCGAGAAAGAAGTTTCGAGAGGGAGTGAAGCGCGGAAGCTCTGTGCCTCGTTTCAGCGGTTTGCGCAAAAAGGAAGGGGGAGAAGGAGGGGCCGGGGCTGACGAAAATGAGGAGGAATAAAAAAATCTCGTAGAAAATGCTTGACGAAGTGGGAAAAGGTCTATAAGAATCGTCCTCACCGAACAATAAAGGCGCGTAGCTCAGGTGGCAGAGCACTTCCTTGACACGGAAGGGGTCAGCAGTTCAAGTCTGCTCGTGCCTACCACAAAAACACATCGGAAAGGGAGGCAGCGCCTCCCTTTCTTTTTTTGTTTCACATCTGGATTTTTTTGGAGTTTCCCATGCAGATATCCGTAGAAGGAAAGTTGGTTGAGGCCGCCGCCGGCGCTTCGTGCGCCGAGGTGCTGAAGCAGGCTCTTTCCGGCAAACGGTTCAAGGCCGCTCTTGCCTGCCGCGTGAAGACCGCGGACACGGAAGAACTGCTCGATATTTCTGCTGAAATGCCCGCCGATGCGCTGGAAGCCGCCCCTGTGACGGCTGAGGACCCCGAAGGGCTTCAGCTGCTGCGTCATTCCACGTCTCATGTCATGGCCGCCGCCGTGCAGAAGCTCTTCCCCGGCGTGAAGGTCACCATCGGCCCGTCCATAGACTCCGGTTTCTATTACGACTTCGACGCTCCCCGTCCCTTCTCTCCCGATGACCTCGAGGCCATCGAGAAGGAAATGCGCGCCATCATCGCCGCGAACGTTCCCTTCGAGCGTTCCGTCATGAAGAAGGACGACGCCATCGCCCTGTTCCGCGACAAGGGCGAGAACTACAAGGTGGAGCTCATCGAGGGCATCGACGCCGACACCGTGTCCCTGTATCGCTGCGGTGATTTTCTCGACCTCTGCCGCGGACCGCACATTCCCGGCACGGGCGCGGTCAAGGCCTTCAAGCTGCTCTCCGTGGCCGGCGCCTACTGGCGCGGCGACGAGAACAACCCCATGCTCTCCCGCATCTACGGCACGGCGTTCCCGGACGAAAAGGGCCTCAAGGACTACCTTGCCGCCATCGAGGAAGCCAAGAGACGCGACCATCGCCGTCTCGGCAAGGAGCTCGGTCTCTTCTCCTTCCACGAAGACGTGGCCCCCGGCATGTCTTTCTGGCTGCCCAAGGGCATGATGCTCCGCACCATTCTGGAAGACTTCCTCGTGCGCGAACATCTCAAGCGCGGCTACGACCTCGTGCGCGGTCCGCAGATTCTGCGCCGCGAGCTGTGGGAGCGCTCCGGCCATTACGACCACTACCGTGAAAACATGTACTTCACGGAAATCGAAGGCGACGTGCACGGCGTGAAGCCCATGAACTGCGTGGGCCACATGCTCATGTACGGCGAAACCCTGCACAGCTACCGCGATTTGCCCGTGCGCCTCTTCGAGCTCGGCGTGGTGCACCGTCACGAGAAGTCCGGCACCCTGCACGGCCTTCTGCGCGTGCGTCAGTTCACGCAGGACGATGCCCACATCATCTGCTCCATCGACCAGCTGGAAGAGGAAATCCTGAACGTCATGCACCTTTCCGCAGACCTCATGGATTTGTTCGGCTTCAAGTACCGCATTTTCATTTCCACCCGTCCCGAGGACAGCATCGGTTCCGACGAGGCGTGGGAGCGTGCGACTGGCGCGCTCATCAAGGCCGTGGAAAAGGAAGGCAAGCCCTACCAGATTAATGAGGGCGACGGCGCCTTCTACGGTCCGAAAATCGATATCAAGGTCACCGACGCCATCGGCCGCGAATGGCAGCTTTCCACCATTCAGGTGGACTTCACGCTGCCGGAGCGCTTCGACTTGGTGTATGTCGGTCAGGATGGCGAACGCCATCGTCCCGTCATGGTGCATCGCGCCATTCTGGGCTCTCTGGAACGCTTCATCGGCGTTCTTACCGAGCATTTCGCCGGTGCCTTCCCTGCCTGGCTCGCGCCCGTGCAGGCCCGCATCGTCAATGTGACGGATGCCCAGATGGATTATGTCAAAGAGATGAAGAGCCGCCTTGCCGCCGCCGGTATCCGCGTGGAGACCGACCTGCGCAACGAGAAGCTGGGCTTCAAGATTCGTGAAGCGCAGCTGGCCAAGATTCCTTACGTCCTCGTGGTGGGCGACAAGGAAGTGGCCGATGGCGGCTTCAGCGTCCGTCTGCGCTCCGGCGAGAACATCGGCTTCCGCTCCGTGGAAGACGTCATCGCCATGATTCGGACGGACAGTGAGGAACCGTTCAAACGTGGAGGTATGAGCTATAGCTTCGCCTAACATGAGACCTCGCCGCGACGTGCCTCAGGACGGTGTGCGCCGCAACGAGCAGATTCGTGCCCGTGAAGTACGGGTGATTGGTCCGGAAGGTGAACAGATTGGTATCCTTCCCTGTTCTGACGCCATCGCCATGGCCCATGAGGCCGGCTACGACCTGGTGGAAGTCGCCGCCAACGCGGAACCGCCCGTCTGCCGCATCATGGACTTCGGCAAGTTCAAGTACGAACAGCAGCAGAAGAAGAAGGAAGCCAAGCGTAACCAGACCGTGGTGCAGATAAAGGAAATCAAGGTCCGTCCCAAGACCGACGACCATGACTACGAAACCAAGCTGCGCCATATCCGCCGCTTCCTCACGGACGGAGACCGTTGCAAGGTCACGGTGTTCTTCCGCGGGCGCGAAATTGTGCATAAGGACCGCGGCGAATCCATTCTGACCAAAATCATCGCCGACACCGCCGATGTGGGCAAGGTCGAACAGGCACCCAGCGCTGAAGGCCGCACCCTTCAGATGCTGCTCATTCCTCTTCCCAAGAAGTAGTCTTTCATCCGGCACGGCAGGGCTCTGCGTCCTGTCGTGCCGGATGAAGTTTTTCGCGGGGGACCGCGATGAACGGGAGGGTGCGCCCTTTCGTTTCCGGAAGAGAGCCGACGGAAGGTTCCGCTGCGCGCGGGCGTGTTTCTCTGCGCCGCGGACCTGATTTTTTTGCTTGCAGATTGCTCGAAAATGCTGCATAGTCGGTCCTTTCGGATGCCCAAATCGTTCTTTCCGTTTTCGGAAAGCGCGAATATCAAGGAGTTGGTTATGCCCAAGATCAAGACCAGCCGTTCTGCCGCCAAGCGTTTCAGCACCACCGGCAGCGGCAAGTTCCGCCGTCGTCGTCAGAACCTGCGCCACATCCTCACCAAGAAGGATGCCA
>CALUPQ010000085.1 GCA_944322695.1 uncultured Mailhella sp.
AAGAAAGCTGGTCCGGGTTGCTCCCAACCGCGGGGACATGCGCTTCGTACTGCACATGCTCCATAGTAATACGAGCCATTCAACTCTCCACAGGTAAAATGTTCGGCCATGAATCCCCCGCATGAAAAGCGGACAGGTCGGGACACATTGCGTTTGACCACTCTAGCCCATTAAAGGGCCCTTGTAAATAATTCGACGGCTTTTTTCTCTCCGGATGACGAGCCTCATTCGAAAAATTTTTCCGACAAAATAAGGCTCCAGGTGCGCGGACTCATCGGAGTACGGACAGCCCCATCGGCGTCAGACGTTCATAAAAACCGCCCGGACAAACATCCCTGAAAAGGGTCTTTTGCATAGCCACGTCTTCCGACAGAAAAAAACGACAAAAGGCGTCGTGTTTCCACGGCGCCTTTCATTTTATTATGCTGGGAGCGCTTACTTGGCCGGAACCACGGCGCCCTCATACTTGTCCATCATGAACTTCTTGATGTCGTCACTCTTCAGGACTTCAACAAGAGCTTTAAGTTCAGGACGCTGTTCATCCCCTTCCCGCACGGCAAGCACGTTGGCGTAGGTCGTGGCGGCCACGGACTCGGCGGTTTCCGCGGCGAGAGCGTCCTTCACCTTCAGACCGCCGAGAATGGCGTAGTTGCCGTTGATGGTGGCAACATCCACATCGGGCAGAGAGCGAACGAGCTGAGCAGCTTCCAGCTCTTCAATCTTCAGCTTCATGGGGTTTTCCACGATATCACGGCGGGTGGCGCTGAGACCGGCATCATCGCGAAGCTTCAGCAGACCGTTGGCCTGGAGCAGAAGCAGCGCGCGGGCTTCATTGGTGGTATCGTTGGGGACCGCCACCACGGCACCCTTCTTGATGTCCTTCAGGGACTTGGTTTTTCCGGCATAGATACCGAAGGGCTCATAGTGAACGGAAGCGATGGAAATCAGCTTCGTGCCCTTTTCCTTATTGAAATCGGAAAGATAGGGCTGATGCTGGAAATAGTTGGCATCGAGTTCACCGGCATCAAGGGCCATGTTGGGCTGCACATAGTCGGCATATTCAACAATCTTGAGGTCGTGTCCTTTGGCCTTCATGAGCGGAATGGCGGCCTGAAGAATCTCGGCATGAGGAGTGGGAGAAGCACCGACTTTGACTTCGGCGGCTTCAGCCTGGCAAAGCGCGCCCGCAAAGGCGACGGAAAGTACGGCGGAAAGAAGAATGGGGCAGAGTTTCATAAAAACCTCGCTTGTTACCGGCGCAGAAGCGCCTCCATTAGAACATGCGCTTGTCACAGCGCTTCGTCGCCCAGTTGCCCAGCATCTGGAACAGCTGAACGATGACGATAAGCAGAATGATGGTGGCGAACATGATGTCCGTCTGATAGCGGTTGTACCCGTACATGATGGCGAGCTTGCCGAGACCGCCGCCGCCTACGGCGCCGGACATGGCCGAGTAACCGAGAATGGTGATGGCGGCCACGGCACTTCCGGTAAGCAGGGACGGCAGCGCTTCAGGCAGAAGCACCTTGATGATAATCTGCCAGGTGGAGGCCCCCATGGACTGCGCAGCTTCCACGACTCCGCCGTCCACTTCAAGCAGCGAGGCTTCGATGAGTCTGGCCACAAAGGGGGCAGCGGCAATCACCAGCGGAACCACCGTGGCGTTGTTACCGATGGTCGTTCCCACCAGGAATCGGGTGAAGGGAATGACCGCTATCATCAGAATGAGGAAAGGGAAGGAACGGGTCAGGTTCACGACCACATCAAGTACCGTGTACACAACCGGATGCGGGGCTATGCCGTCCTTGCGGCAGATGACAAGCAGTACGCCCATGACCATGCCGAAAACATAGGAAAGGACCGTGGAAACCACCGTCATGTAAAGCGTATCGACAACGCCTTCCCACAGCATTTCCACAAGCTGTGCATCAAACATGGTTCATATCCTCCAGTACAAGGCCGCGGGAGGCGGCAAAGGCTCGAATCTTCTCGCATGCTGCCTTGTCATCGGGCAGCTGCATGACCATCTGCCCGCACATGACTCCGTCAATCTCGCGCAAATCGGAATACAGGATGCTGAAAGGCTTGCCGCAGTCAAGTATCATGTTGCCGATGACGGGCTCCAGCGTGCTTGCGCCGTTGAACACGATGCGGACGACACGCTCAGAAGGCAGCCGTTCCGGCTTCAGCGCTTCGGGGATGACCATGGTGCGGGCGGCCTCCGTGCGCGGATGGTAGAACACCTCCTCCACCGGTCCGGTTTCGGCAATCTTTCCGCCGGCGATGATGGCCACATGACTGCATATCTTCTCAATCACGCTCATTTCATGCGTGATGATGACGGCCGTAATGCCGAGGCGCTGATTGATATCCTTAATAAGGGCAAGGATGGACTCCGTCGTGCTGGGGTCCAGAGCCGAAGTGGCTTCGTCGCACAAAAGCACTTTCGGGTCCGAAGCAAGGGCTCTGGCTATGGCCACGCGCTGCTTCTGACCGCCGGAAAGCTGGGACGGGTAGGAATGAGCCCTGTCGGCAAGCCCCACCAGTTCCAGAAGTTCGGCGGCGCGGGCTCTCGCCTTGTCCTTCGGGGTTCCCACGAGCTCCAGCGGGAAGCAGACGTTTTCCATGGCAGTGCGCTGCATGAGCAGATTGAACTGCTGGAAAATCATGCCCATGGAACGGCGGGCGTGACGCAGCTCCCTGTCGGACAGGCGACAGAGGTCTCTGCCTTCAAAAAGCATCTGCCCTCCCGTGGGACGCTCCAACATGTTGATGCAGCGCACCAGCGTGGACTTGCCCGCCCCGCTGCGCCCGATGATGCCGAAGATATCACCCTGATAAATATCGAGATTTATGCCTCTGAGGGCAAACACCTCGGAGTTTTTGCTCTGGTACTTCTTTTCCAGATTGCAGATTTTGATAATGGGCTCAGCCATGTCATACTCCACCCGCACAGCGGGAAAAAATAAGTCCTTACGAAGAAGGACGGGTCAGCTTAGCTTTTTTTTCTTTTTTTGTGAATAGAAATCTTCCCCCGCCCCCGGGCTCTGTACTTTCGCCCGCTTCAGGGGTAAAAAGAACGCCGACATCACGGCCCGGCAACATGGCGGGCTGATGCAACTATGGAGTTTTTATGGCTGCCGTAAAAAAAACCAATGCGGCCCGGGTTCTGGACAGGCTGGGCATTCCTTACGCACTCAACACTTACCCTGTTGATATCGATGACCTTTCAGCAACCCATGTTGCAGAGAGCATGGGGGTGGACCCCTCCTGTGTTTTTAAAACGCTCGTCACCCGCGGGCACCCCAACGGCATTGCCATGGCGGTGCTGCCCGGCAACGCCGAGCTCAGCCTGAAGAAGCTTGCCGCCGTTTTTCATGACAAAAGTGTGGAAATGGTTCCCCTCAAGGAAGTGCTTCCTTTGACAGGCTACATCAGAGGCGGCTGCTCGCCCGTAGGAACAAAGAAGCCCTACCCCGTGTGCATAGACGAGTCCGCCAAAAACTTCGAGACCATCTATGTCTCCGCCGGACAGCGAGGCCTGCAGTTCGTCATTGCGCCGGACGACCTGGCCCGCGCGGTCAACGCCGTCTTCGCCGACATCGTCATGCGCTAGGTAACCCCATGCATCTTCTTCTGCTCACGGAAATCGCCGACGCGCTGGAACGCTCCCTTCCTCCGAGGGAAGCCCTTCAGCTCGTGCTTCAGATAATGGCCCGGCATTTGGCCATGAAGAGGGCTTTCATCGCCCTTACCGTGCCGGACGGCAGCGAAGTGCGCATTTACGCTTCGCTCGGCCTTTCCTCCGCGGAAGAAGCACGCGGGCACTATGCCCCCGGCGAAGGCATCACGGGCAGGGTCATCGCCGGCGGCCGGCCGGAAATCATTCCCGACGTGGCGGACGACAAGCGTTTTCTCAACAGAACAAGGGCCAGAAACCTGCGCAGGGAACACACCGCCTTTCTGTGCGTCCCCATCAGGCTGGACGACCAGGTGATGGGAGCCTTGGCTGTGGACCGCCGTGTCGGAGCCAAGGAAACACTGGACGACCAGAGTCGTCTGCTCGTCATCATAGCGTCCCTGCTCGCCCATACCGCCGGAATCTGCCGCACGAGCCTGCCTTCTCCGACGCGGAGACAGGAACATCCTTCCCCTGAGCGCATCCGCGGCTTCATCGGCCAGTCGGAAAGCATGAATCTCGTCTTCACCCGCATCCGGCAGGCCGCCCCCTCCTCCGCCACCGTACTGCTTCGCGGAGAAAGCGGCACCGGCAAGGAGCTGGCCGCCCATGCCATCCATGAGGCCAGCGGCCGCAGAAACAGACCCTTCATTTCCCTGAACTGCGCCGCCCTGCCCGACAGCCTGGTGGAAAGCGAACTTTTCGGCCATGAGCGCGGAGCCTTCACCGGAGCTACGGGTGTACGCAAAGGGCGCTTTGAACTGGCCGACACCGGAACCCTTTTTCTGGATGAGGTGGGAGAGCTCAGTCTTGCCATGCAGGCCAAGCTGCTGCGCGTCATACAGGAGCGCTGCTTCGAGCGTCTGGGCGGCATGGAAAGCATACAGGTGGATGTACGCCTCATAGCCGCCACCAACCGCGATTTGGAACAGATGGTCAGGGATGGCACCTTCCGCAAGGATTTATACTACCGTCTCAACGTGTTTCCCATCCAGCTGCCTCCTCTGAGGGAAAGGCAGGAGGACATTCTCTCCCTTGCGGCTCATTTCATCCAGCGATACAGCGTGGCCAATGGAAAATCCGGGGTGCGGCTGTCTCTTTCCGCCATGGAAATGCTCCAGCGCTACCGCTGGCCGGGCAACATCCGTGAACTGGAAAACGTCATAGAGCGCGCCGTGCTGCTGGTCAGTCAGGAAGGGCTCATTCTTCCTCTGCACCTGCCGCCCAATTTGCACAGTGCCGGCTGCCCTTACGGAGAACACGGAGAAAACGGCACCCGTCCGGCCATGGGCTCCCTGCAACATCGCCTGGATGAAATGGAGCGGGCCTACATCATCGAAGCGCTGACCCATTTTCAGGGACATCTCGGCCATGCGGCCGAGGCTCTCGGCCTTACCGAACGGGTCATGGCTCTGCGCATGAAAAAGTACGGCATCACCTACAAGGCGTTCCGCCCTTCCGCATCCTGACCTTGCCGTCGGACAGGCGGGCCATTGCTTTCTGAATCGTGTGCTGCATAAGCCACGAACGGAGTTGCCGCAGTAACGTCCGCAAGCAGCTCCGACCATCAGCACCAAAAAATACGAACCGTTCAAGGAACTGCCATGATAATGGAAACTTCCCGCATCCGTCTGCGCCCCTGGACGGAACGCGACCTTGTCCCCTTCCGTGCGCTCAATGCCGACCCTGAAGTCATGCGCTTTTTTCCCGCCCCGCTTGCCGGCAAAGAAAGCGATGCCCTGGCCTTCTCCATTCAGGAGCGCATGAAGCGGCAGGGATTCGGCCTATGGGCTCTGGAACTTCCCGGTCTTACGGCCTTTGCCGGTTTCGTGGGGCTGAACATTCCCTCTTTCGACACTTCTCTTGTGGAAATAGGCTGGAGAATGAACAAGGCATTCTGGGGCCGGGGCTTTGCCACGGAAGCGGCGGCCGTTGCCCTGGAAGTCGGATTTACCCGCTTCGGTCTGGAAAACGTATGCAGTTTCACGGCCATGGTGAACAAGCCCTCTGAACGAGTCATGCAAAGACTGGGCATGGAGCATCGAACGGAAGACGATTTCGACCATCCGGCCCTTCCGGCAGGCCATGCTCTCTCCAGGCACGTGCGCTACCGCATGTCAAAGACACGCTGGATGGAGCAACGGGAGCGCTTCCCCTTCCTCAAATCCCTGCGCCTGATTTCTGTCGAAAAATTGGGAAATGCCGCAACTCCGGCACCGGAAGCCTGAGGCATTCTCTCATCATGGCCGCCGGCTAGGCAGAAAACAAACGCCCTTTTTACCGCAGAGGATATTCTCCGCGCCTCTTTCGTCTTCACGAAACGGAGTCTTCACCGAACTTCCTGCCGCAAAGGATTCCTTCTTGCGCGTGTCCTCTTTTCCCAAGAGGCAAGGGGCATAACACAATGGCATAATTATTAAAGTAAAAGTTTAACTCTTTCTATTTTCATCAGCGGATTCAAATAATTATCTTTAAAAAAACATATAGCCATTTCTCTTCTTCTCTTAAACAAAAGGCATGAAAAGAGCCTGTGCATCCGGCCCTGCTCCCGCGTGGATGAGTTGGGACGCCTTCCTTTTTTCAACCGGCACAGGTCCCCTCCTCCCTCATGAGCAGGTCGCATCAGTCATGTTTTCCTGCAAACAGCAAAAGGGGCGGCAATCCTTTCGGATTCCGCCCCTTGTTTACTTTTCCGTCAGGAAAGGCCTACAGCTTTCCTTCCTTCTTCAATTCCTCATACCAGAGGGGGTTATGATGCTCTATGTGATGCTCGGGCACAAAACCCGTGAACATGGAGCGCAGGGCCGGACCTTCACCGGGAGCCAGAGCCGCCATGTAGATATGAACGGGCAGCAGAATGGCCATGATACCGGCGCAGCAGAAATGGAGGAAAATGCACCACTGCAGCATGGTTTCGGAAACGGCATAGTCCACATTGCCGGAGAAGAAGCCCATGACGATACCCGTGACGGCAAGGCCGAGGCTGGCCAGCACCGCCATGACGGCGACCATGCGCTGACCGGCGTTATAAAAGCCCTGCGGCGGCAGCGCCGGGTCAATGCCGAGCTTCATGGTGCGCTTCGGTCCGAGCACAAGCCAAAGGCCTTTCTTCATGCACCATTCGATATCGCTCTTGACATGGAAGGTCGTCACTTCACGAAGGAAGGGAATGACCTCCTTACGGCAGAAGATGAGCACGTACAGGGCATAGACCACGACCCATACGCTGCCCACCACCAGATGGGCCACCAGGAGACCTCTGTCGCCGAACAGGCCCTGCCAGAGATTTATCCACCACTGCCCCACGGGCTGCATTTCACCGACAAGCAGAGCAAATCCGGAAAACAGCAGGAACAGCCAGCAGACGGCATTGAACCAGTGCATGAATATGGCGGAACGGGAATGACGACGAATCATGCGTTGTCCTCCTTTTCGGGCTTCTTGGCAGCGGAGGCCGCCTTCTTTTCAGCCGCAATTTCCTCGTCTTCCTTTTCCGAGGACTTGACGAGCTGACGCACGAAGGTGCCGGTGAGCGCCGCCAGAACAAGACCACCCACCCAGGTGACCCCCTTGGCCAGAGGACGCATGGTGTCGATGGGATAGCTGACCACTTCGCCCTCGGGAAGTTCGGAGGGAGTCGTGGAATCCAGATAGGTCAGCGTGGGCTTCGCTC
>CALUPQ010000086.1 GCA_944322695.1 uncultured Mailhella sp.
GACTTCATCAAGGCCGGCGGCGCCTGCGGCAGCTGCAAGGACGACATCCAGTCCATTCTCGACAAGCTGCACGCCATGGAAAAGCCTCTGCAGGAAATCCGTCCCGTGCCCCGCATGACCAACGTGCAGCGCATGCAGAAGGTCATGACCATCATTAATGAAGATATCGCCCCGCGCCTTGCTCTCGACGGCGGAAGCATCGAGCTTGTGGACGTGGACGGCACCACCGTGGTGGTGGCGCTTCGCGGCGCGTGTTCCGGTTGCAGCGCCAGCCAGCTGACGCTGAAGAATCTGGTGGAAAAGACCCTGCGCGAGCAGGTGGACTCCGCCATCAACGTTGTGGAGGCGTAACATGGCCGATATCACCGACGTCATCTATCTTGACAACAACGCCACCACCAGGGTCGCTCCCGAAGTGGTGGAAGCCATGATGCCCGCCTTCGGCCCGCTCTACGGCAACGCTTCGAGCATGCATACCTTCGGCGGACAGATGGGCCGTTATATTCAGACCGCCCGCGAGCAGGTGGCCGGCATTCTCAACGCCGACCCCGAGGAAATCATCTTCACCTCCTGCGGCTCCGAGTCCGACAACTCCGCCTGGTATTCCGCCACGGAAACCCAGCCGGAAAAGCGCCATGTCATCACCACCAAGGTGGAGCATTCCGCCGTGCTCGCCTATGGCCATTACCTTGAGAACAAGGGCTACGAAGTGACGTGGCTCGGCGTGGACGACAAGGGCCGTCTGGACCTTGAGGAACTTGACCGCTCCATCCGTCCCGATACGGCGCTCGTGTCTTTGATGTACGCCAACAACGAAACCGGCACCATCTTCCCCATCGAGGAGGTGGCCAGAATCGTGAAGTCTCACGGCGTGCAGCTGCATGTGGACGCCGTGCAGGCCGTGGGCAAGGAAATCATCGACCTGAAGAAGCTCCCCATCGACTATCTCGCCCTTTCCGGCCACAAGCTCCATGCCCCCAAGGGCATCGGCGCTCTGTACGTCCGTCGCGGCACCCGTTTCCGTCCCTATCTCAAGGGCGGTCATCAGGAACGCGGCCGTCGCGCCGGAACCGAGAACGTGCCGTACATCATAGGCCTCGGCAAGGCCTGCGAACTTGCCGCCTCCAATCTGGAGATGGAGCGCACGCAGGTTGCCGCCCTGCGCGACCGTCTGCAGGCCGGACTTGTCGAAGCCATCCCCCACTGCAAGGTCAACGGCGACCAGGAACATCGTCTGCCCAACACGCTGAACATCTCCTTCGAGGCCGTGGAAGGCGAAGCGCTGCTTCTGCAGCTCGACCAGTACCGCATCTGCGCGAGCTCCGGCTCCGCCTGCACTTGCGGCAGCCTTGAACCCTCCCATGTGCTGCGCGCCATGGGCGTTCCCTTCACGTATGCCCACGGCTCCGTGCGCTTCAGCCTGAGCCGCTACAACACCGAGGCCGAAATCGACCGCGTCATTGAAGTGATGCCGAAAATCGTCAGCGAACTGCGCGAGATTTCTCCCTTTGCCAGCTTTATGAAGAAGTAGAAGGGACCGGACGCTCCGGCTTCCGTTTTTTCCGAATGAGAAAGCGCCCGCTTCCCGAAAGGGAAACGGGCGCTTTTTCGTGGCTTTCCGCCCGGGAGGATTGTCCCGGACAGAGCCGTGTTTTTCTATTCTCCGCTCATGTTCCTGTGCAGAAGCTCGTGCTCCCGCCCCTTGAGCAGGGTGGCGTACAGAGTGTCGAGCAGCGGATTTTCGCTGGTTTTCTTGATTTGCATGTTGATGTCCGTCTCATACAGCGAATCGCGCCGTGCGCGGAACGGGCTGCCGGTGGAGGATATGGGCTGTCCTCCGCCCATGATGCAGCCTCCGGGGCAGGCCATGAATTCCACGAAGTCGTAGCTTTTTCCGCCTTCGCGGATGGCGTTCAGAACCATGTCGGCATTGCGCAGCCCGCTGACCACGGCGGCGCGGATGTCCCTTCCTTCATGATGGAAGGTGAATTCCCGGATGCCGTTTTCCTCGCGCACGCCCACGCGCTTGAGCGCGTCGATTTCCTGCCGGTTGTGCCCTGCGATGAAGTTGCGCAGCACCGCTTCGGTGACGCCGCCGCTCGCGCCGAAGATGAGGCCAGCGCCGGAGGTGATACCGAAGGGCATGTCCGCGGCGTCCTTATCCGCCCCGTTCAGGGTGAGGCCGTAGCTTTGAATCATGCCTATGAGTTCTTCGGTGGTGAGCACGAAGTCCACGTCCTGTCTGCCGTGCGTGCAGGATTCGGGCCGCAGGATTTCATCCTTCTTGGCCGTGCAGGGCATGATGGCCACGGAGACGAGGCGGCGGCCCTGTTCGTCGGGCTTCTGTCTGTCCCAGGCTCGCAGCACCGCGCCGAACATCTGCATGGGGGAGCGGCAGGTGGAAAGGTTGGGGATGAAGTCGGGGTGCTTTTTCTCGCAGAAGCGCACCCATGCCGGGCAGCAGCTCGTGAACAGGGGCAGCCTTTCGCCGGAGGCCAGGCGCTGCTGAAGTTCGCGGCTTTCCTCGGTCACGGTGAGGTCCGCGCCGAAGGCCGTGTCATAGACTTCCTCGAAGCCGAGGCGGTGCATCACGGTGACGAGACGGTTCATGACGTTCTTTCCCGCGGGGAAACCGAACCTGTCGCCGATGGCCGTGCGTACGGCCGGAGCCACCTGCGCCACGACCTTGTTCTTCGGGTCGGCCAGGGCGTTCCACACTTCGTCCACGGTGCTCTTGATGGAGATGGCTCCTGTGGGGCAGACCACGCGGCACTGACCGCAGCCTACGCAGTCGGTGTCGGCGAGGCGGCGGTTGTAGGCCGGGGTGACCAGCGTGGCCACGCCCTTGCCCGCGAAGTCGAGGGCGTCCACGGCCTGAATGTTGTCGCACATGCGCACGCAGTCGCCGCAGAGTATGCACTTGCTCGGCGTGCGGACGATGCAGTTGGAGCTCGTGTCCACTTCATGGCGTTCCTGCACGCTTTTGAAGCGTATGTTCCGCACGCCCATGCGTTCGGCCAGGTTCTGGAGGTGACAGTCTCCGTTCTTGTTGCAGACGGTGCAGTCGCGGTCGTGGGAGGCGAGCAGAAGTTCCAGCAGCGTGCGGCGGTACTTTCTGAGTTCCGGCGTGTTCGTCTGGATGTTCATGCCGTCGCGCGGCTTGACCGTGCAGGAGGCGAAATAGCGGCCTTCCTCGTCCTTGACCGTGCAGAGGCGGCATGCGCCGTACACGGAAAGTTCCGAAACGTAGCACAGCGTGGGCAAGTCTATGCCCGCGTTGCGTATGACCGTAAGAACGTTGTTTTCATCGGTGAATTCGACGCGGATGCCGGCGATAATCATGCTGCCCATGGTCAGTCCTTGATGGAAATGGCGCCGAACTTGCAGTTCATCATGCAGGTGCCGCACTTGATGCAGAGTTCATGGTTGATGACGAAAGGCTGCTTTATGACGCCGCTGATGGCGTCTACCGGGCAGTTGCGTGCGCACTTGGAGCAGCCCTTGCAGCGATGGGGGTCGATGTCGAAGAAGATGAGTTCCTGATAGGGGCCGGGCAGATATTCCTCGATGACCCGTTCCTCCCCGCCCTGATGCTCCAGAACGGACACGACCTGCCGGGCGATGCTCTTGCCGAGCCCGCAGCGGGCGGTATGGTCGATGAGCGCGCCGAGTTCGGAAATCAGGGCAAGTTCCTCTTCCGAGGGAAAGGGGGAGGGGGAGTCGGAGAGAATCTGCTGCATCTGTCTCGTGCCTTCACGGCAGGAAATGCACTTGCCGCAGCACTGGTCGCTGGTGAATTTTTCGAGAACGGTCAGAGCCTTCTGTGTTTCCGGTGACTTTTCCATGGCAGGCATCCGAAAGAAGTGAAAAAATAAGGGTAACGGCAGAAATGGACGCGGCACGGACCATCTGCCGGAGCAGCGCGGGCCGGGCCTGTAGGTGGTCGTTGTGTCAGTGCCGCATCGGCTTTTTCTGAGAAATGCGGCAGGAGATGAAATTACGGTGTAGCCGGGGCGGACGGATTTTGTAAAGGCTGCGCCCATTGTTCCTAAGAGGAACAAGGTCGGAAAATGGGGGAGGACCTCTTTCCTTTTCGTTTGCGCCTGTCCGGTTGACGCCATGATTTCCTGCCTGTACAGATAGATACAGTATATATGGACCGTCTGCCGCGCACATGACGGCGCGGATTTTTTCGGGAGATGATGTATGGATATCACGGTGGATGCCGTTCTTGCCATGGCCCCGGACGAGGCGTCGGTCAAGGCCGCCCGCGGTCTCGCCTCCCCCGGAAAGTGGCAGACGCTCGGCTTTGACGATGCCGCCGCGTGGGGCCTCTGCCAGGGCAGCGGCTCGAAGCCCTACCAGGTGCGGGTGGATTTTTCAGGTCCCGCCTGTTCCTGTTCCTGCCCCAGCAGAAAGATTCCCTGCAAGCATTCTCTGGCGCTTCTTCTGCTTTTTGCCCAGCAACGGGACTCGTTCGCCGAGGGAGACCGCCCCGACTGGGTTTCCGAGTGGCTGGAAGGACGTTTGCAGCGCGCCGCGAAAAAGGAAGAGGCAAAGACCAGAAAGAAAAGTGCGCCGTCGGCCTCGCCCAAAAAGGAAGCCGCGCGTCTTGCGCGCATGGGAGCGGGACTGGAGGAGCTGGGCCGCTGGATGAACGACCAGGTCCGTCAGGGGCTTTCCGCTTTGTCGGGAAACTATGAGGAGTGGGACAGGCTGGCCGCCCGCATGGTGGACGCTCAGGCTCCGGGCATGGCCGCCAGATTGCGCGGCATGGCTTCTCTGGTGGACCGGGGGGACGACTGGCCCGCCGTGCTTCTTGCGCGGATGGGCGAGCTTCAGCTTCTGACGGAGGCCTTTTCCCGTCTGGAAAGCCTTTCTTTGGCGGAGCAGGCCGACGTGCGTGCGGCGCTGGGCTATCTTCCCGACAAGGAAACCGTTCTGGCCGGGGAGGACTGCGTGACGGACGTGTGGAGCGTCATCGGGGTGAGCTTCGCCGAAGAGGAAAAGCTGTGGCGCCGCCGTGTGTGGCTCTATGGCCGCACGTGCGGCAGAATGGCCCTGATTCTGGACTTTTCCCACGGCAACCGTTCCTTCGAACCGGTATTTCTGCCCGGAGACGACAGACGCATGACGCTCGCCTTCTACCCCGGGGCGTCCCCGCTGCGCGCCGTGGCCGCGGATGCACCCGTGGCCGAGGATGTTCCCGGGCCTTTGCCGCGTTTTATGCTGGAAGAAGCGCTTGCCGACATGGCAGGGCGTGTGGCGGCAAACCCGTGGCAGAATCCGCTCCCTCTTTTTTTCGGCGATGCGCGCCTTGTCCGCAGAGAGGATGCCTGGCTGCTGCTTGCCGGCGAAAGGGTGCTTCCGCTGGCCATGGATGACGCGGAAGCCTGGAAGCTGCTGGCCCGCAGCGGCGGCCTTCCCCTCACCGTCTGCGGTGAATGGGATGGAAACGCGCTTCTTCTTGCCGGGGCGTTCCCGCAGACCGAATCCTGAGGAGGGGAGGCATCATGGATTCCAGACTTCGCCTGTTCGGCTCCTGTGCCCTGCTCGGCACGACCAGACGTTCTCCTTCCTTTTCCGAAGCGGACTTTCCCGCGGGCTCGCTGCCTGGCGATATCGTCATCGGCTCGGAGGCTTCGCCGGAGTCTTCCGCCCGCGCGCTTCTTTGCGGAGCGGGCGCGCTTTTCGTATGCGGCAGGGCTGGCTATCAGCCTTCCTCTTGTGACGAGAGCCTGTCCGTACCCGACCCGTGCGCGGAAGAAAAGCGCGACATGCTGCCCGAAGATTCGCCCGTGACGGACGTGTACGGCGAAATTTTCCGCAGCGGGCAGATGCGGCTTCAGTGGGAGGCCCTTTCCTACCTTGAGAAACGAAACATGGTGCTGCCGCATTCGCTGCTTGTGCCTGCGCTCATGACGGGGCGGAGCAACCCGGTTCTTCGTCCGCTGCTGGCCCGTACCGTGGGCGAGCGCGGGCTGTGGCTGGCTGCTCAGAATCCCGACTGGCGCATGTTCGCCGCTTCCTCCGGCTCGGAGCCTGATGTCGAAGCCTGGGAGCACGGCCGCCCCATGCAGCGCCAGGCATACTTCCTTGCCGTCCGCCGGACGGACCCCGCACGGGCGCGCGAGCTTTTCGAAAAGGACATGTCCTCCATGGACGCCTCGGAGCGCAACACGCTGCTCGGACTTTTCGAGCACGGCCTTTCTTTGGAAGACGAGGATTTGCTTGAGCGCCTGCTCGGAAAGGACCGCAGCCGGGAAGTGAAGAAGACGGCCTCTTCCCTGCTTTCCCGTCTGCCCGGCAGCCGCTATGTGGAGCGCATGGGCGGGCGGCTTTGTGCCTGCATGAAAGAGTTCCTGTCTGCGCCGGAGCCTTCCATATTGTCCGGTCTGCGCCGCGTGGCGGCTGCCGTGACCGGCAGGGCCGCGGCGGAGTCTTCGTTCATCGTTCCTCCCGAAGCGTACGACGCTGCCTGGGCGCAGGACCTCATCAGCGAGAAGTCTCCCTTTTCCGGCCTCGGCCCAAGAGCAGGCTGGCTGTATCAGATGGCCGTTGCCGTGCCTCTTTCGTGGTGGACGAAGCGCACGGGAAAATCGCCGGAGGAACTTCTGACTCTTTCCGACCGCTCGGAATGGAAGGACGCCCTCCGGCAGGCCTGGGGCGACGCCATCTGCCGCGAACCGGACGGGGCCTGGGCTCGCGCCATGCTCGCCTTCCTGAAAAAGGGCGGGACATGGCCGGCTTCTCCGGGGCAGCAGCTCGACGTGTTCCGCCTTGTGGACATGCTTCCTCAAAACGAGCGCGACGACGCATGGGAAGAGCTGCTTACGGCCAGGAATCTGCCGAATCTTCTGCATGACATGCATCACCGGCAGGAGGAAGGCTACGTCATGTCCCGAACGCTTGCAAAAAAGGCTCTCTCTGCGGCGAAGCAGAGACTGGCCGCCCGCAACTGGGATTACAGCCTGTCTGCCGTGGCGGGCGAGCTTGCCGTGCTGCTTCCGCCGGACATGCTTGCGGAGGCGCGGGAATTTCTTGCCTTCCCGTCCGACTCCGATTCCCCCAACCGCAACATCGTCGGAACCTTTTCCGCCGTCGCCATTCAGCGAGAGGCGCTCGGCGCGTACTTTTCCTGACCGTCAACCATCAGAGGGCATTTCATGAATACCGAAGCTACCAAAGATGCCGCCCGTGTTCTGCGGCAGCACGCCGAACAGCAGTTTGCCGAGGAACTGGACGAACTGAAGAAGGTCGACACGCATCCGCGTCCCGAAAACTGGCAGATGTCCCCCTGGGCCGTATGCACGTATCTCATGGGCGGCAGGCTGGAGAACGGTTTTGAAGTCTCGCCCAAGTACATAGGCAGCCGCCGTCTCATGGAAATCGCCGTGGCCACGCTGGCCACCGACCGGGCGCTTTTGCTCTACGGCGTGCCGGGCACGGCCAAGTCGTGGGTGTCGGAACATCTGGCCGCGGCCATCAGCGGGGATTCCACGCGCATCATTCAGGGCACGGCCGGCACGAGCGAGGAGCAGATGCGCTACGGCTGGAACTACGCCGAGCTGCTGGCCAAGGGCCCGTCGCGTCAGGCGCTGATGGAAAGTCCGCTCATGCGCGCCATGGCGGAAGGCTGCATCGCCAGAGTGGAGGAACTGACCCGCATTCCCGCCGACGTGCAGGATACGCTCATCACCATCCTTTCCGAAAAGTCTCTGCCCATTCCCGAACTTGGCGAGGAAGTGCAGGCCGTGCGCGGCTTTAATGTCATTGCCACGGCCAACAACAGGGACAAGGGCGTGAACGAGCTTTCCTCCGCCCTGAAGCGCCGTTTCAATACGGTGGTGCTGCCGGTTCCCGCCACGGAAGACGAGGAAGTGGCCATTGTGGAGAAGCGCGTCAGGGAGATGGGCCGGAGCCTTGAACTTCCCGCCGAGCCGCCCGCGCTGGAGGAAGTGCGCCGCGTGGTGCGCATTTTCCGCGAACTTCGCAACGGCAGAACGGAAGACGGAAAGCTCAAGGTCAAGACGCCCTCCGGAACCCTGAGCACGGCCGAAGCCATTTCCGTCATCAACAGCGGCATGGCCCTTGCCGCGCATTTCGGCGACGGCGCCCTGCGTGCCGCCGACGTGGCGGCGAGCCTTGTGGGCGCCGTGGTCAAGGACCCTGTGCAGGACCGCGTGATATGGCATGAATATCTTGAAACCGTCATGAAGGAACGGGGCGACTGGAAGGATTTGTACCGCGCCTGCCGCGATGTGGACTGAGCATGGACGATTCATTGCAGATACGCATATTCGGCATAAGGCATCACGGGCCCGGCTGTGCCCGCAGCCTTGTCCGGGCCTTTGAGGAGTGGCGGCCGGACGCGCTTCTTATCGAAGGGCCTCCCGAAGGAGAAGGCGTGCTCTCCTTTGCCGCCGATGAGGTCATGACGCCTCCCGTGGCGCTGCTCGTGTATTCGGAAGAGGAGGCGCGCCGCGCGGCGTTCTATCCTTTTGCGGAATTCTCTCCCGAATGGCAGGCTCTGCGCTACGCCCTTGCGAACCATCTGCCGGTGCGCTTCATGGATTTGCCCGTCGCCGTGCGTTTTGCTCTGGAAAAGGAGGAAGAGGAGGCCGCCGGGGCCGCATTCCTTTCGGAAGAGAACGGAGACGGGCAGGCGGCGGAGCCTGACGGGGCATCCTTGTCCGATACTTCCGCCGAGGCGTCTTTTTCCGAACCCGGAGAAAGCGTCGGGGAAGAAGAGACTTCGGCACAGGCGGAGTCTTCCGATTTCGACACTGCCGACCCTCTGGACTGGCTCGGCCGTGCCGCCGGTTATGAAAGCGGCGAGAGCTGGTGGAATCACATGGTCGAAGAAAGGCTGGACGGTCTTTTGCTGTTCGACGCCATCCGTGAAGCCATGACGGCTCTTCGAAAGGAGAAGGAAGCGCAGAGGCCGGCAGCGCTCATGGAGCAGAGGCGCGAAGCGCACATGCGCACCTGCCTGCGCAAAGCCCGCAAGGAGGGGTGGCAGCGCATCGCCGTGGTCTGCGGCGCGTGGCATGTGCCCGCGCTGGAAGCGAAGGTGGCCGCCAAGGACGACAACGCGCTTTTGAAGGGCCTGCCGAAAATGAAGGTGGCTGCCACCTGGGCGCCGTGGACGTACGCCGGGCTGAGCGTTCGGAGCGGATACGGCGCCGGCGTGGAATCCCCGGCATGGTACGAACACCTGTGGCAGGGAAAGACCGTGCAGTCCCGTACCATAGGCTGGCTGACCACCGCCGCACGGCTGTTCCGCGAGGAGGGACTGGACTGTTCTCCGGCGCACATCATCGAATCCGCCAGACTGGCCGAAACGCTTGCGGCTCTTCGCCAGCGTCCCGGCGCAGGGCTGCCGGAACTTTGCGAAGCGCTGCAGACCGTGGTCTGCATGGGCGAGGATACGCCCCTTCGTCTCATTGAGCGTCGCCTCATCACGGGCGAGAGGCTGGGGCGTGTGCCGGAAGGCGTGCCCGCGGTTCCGCTTCAGAAGGATATCGAGAGACTTCAGAAAAAGCTCCGGCTGAAGCCGGAGGCTTCGCAGAAGACGCTGGACCTCGATTTGCGCAAGGAGCTGGACCTCGCCCGCAGCCGCATGCTCCATCGCATGAATCTTCTGGACATTCCCTGGGGAACGGACAGGCGCGAGGGCGGCGGTAAGGGCACGTTCCACGAAGTGTGGCAGCTGCAGTGGGAGCCCGGGCTCATCGTCGATATCATCAACGCCGGCTCTTGGGGCAGCACTCTTGTGGATGCCGCCGTGCGCTGCACGCTGGAGCGCGCTTCCCGGGCGGACCTGCCGGAACTTGCCCGTCTGATGGATGCCGCCCTGCTTGCGGATTTGAAGGATGCCGTCGGCGGGCTTGTGCGGGCGCTGGAAGAGCGTGCCGCGCTCACCACCGATACGCTTCAGCTTCTGCGCACTCTGCCGGAGCTTGTCCGCGTGGCCCGCTACGGCGACGTCCGCGGTACGGATACGGGCATGGTGCTTGCCCTTGTGGAAGGCATGGTGCCCCGCATTGCCGTAGGGCTGCATGCGGCCTGCTCCGGGCTCAATGCCGAAGGTACGGCGCCGCTCATGGACCCTTTGCGTGCGGCGAACGATGCCATACGCCTTGTGGGACGGGAGGAGCTCACGCTCATGTGGCGGCAGGCTTTGCGGCGTCTTCTTGCGGAGGAGAGCGGAGTGCACGCTTCCCTGCGCGGGCTTTCGGCCAGACTTCTGTTCGATGCCGAGGTCCTGTCCGTGGAGGAAGTGGCTTCTCTGATGGGCCTTGCCCTTTCTCCCGCGTCCGAGCCGGAGGATTCCGCGTTCTGGATTTCCTCCTTTCTGGGAGATAGCGCCATGGTGCTGCTGCATGACGATGCGCTGTGGAGCCTGGTGGACGAGTGGATGCTCACGCTTTCGGACGAGCGCTTCACCATGGTTCTGCCCATGCTGCGCAGAACCTTCACGGGGTTTTCCGCGCCGGAGCGCAGGCAGCTTGCGGAGCGCGCGCGTCGCGGCTCGACCGCAGGCGTGTCTTTCCGTGAACCTGTCCGCGTTTCCGTCTGGAACGAGGAGCGCGCCGCGCGTCCGGTTCCGCTGCTGAGGAAAATCCTGGGACTTGCCGGAAACGGCGCGGAGGTGAATGCACATGGATAACGCTCTTGAAAAGGAACGCATGAGGCGCTGGGTGCTCGCGCTCGGCGACGAGGCCAGAAACTGCTGTGCGGATGTGACGCTGAGTGCGGAAGACATGGGCATGAGCGAGGCGCTTTCTCTGCTCTATGACCGCGGCGGAGACGGCAGGGGCCTGCGCGGCGGCAGCGGGGCGTCGTCTCCCCGCGTGGCCCGCTGGCTCGGCGACATACGCAAATACTTTCCTTCCACCGTGGTGCGCGCCATGCAGAAGGACGCCTTCGACAGGCTCTATCTGAGGGATATGCTGCTTCAGCCGGAAATGCTGGAGTCCGTGCAGCCGGACGTGAATCTCGTCTCCACCCTCATGAGTCTGAACGGCGTCATTCCGCCGGAAACGCGGGAAACCGCACGGCTCGTGGTCCGCAAGGTGGTGGACGAACTTCTGAAGCAGCTTGAGGAGCCCATGCGCACCGCCGTAAGCGGCGCGCTCAACCGCGCAGTGCGCAACCGTCGTCCCAGAGCTTCGGAAATAGACTGGAACCGCACCATTCAGGCCAACCTGCGTCACTGGCAGGAAGAGTACCACACGCTGGTGCCGGAGACGCTCATCGGCTACGGCCGCAAGGCGCATCGTCCGCAGAGGGAAGTCATGCTCTGCATCGATGAAAGCGGCTCCATGGCCAATTCCATCGTCTATTCCAGCATCTTCGGCGCAGTCATGGCCTCTCTGCCCGCGGTGAAGACGCGCCTTGTGGTGTTCGATACCTCCGTGGTGGATTTGACCGAGGAAATGCGGGACCCGGTGGACGTGCTTTTCGGCGTGCAGCTCGGCGGCGGTACGGACATCAACCGGGCCGTGGGCTACTGCCAGTCGCTCATCACCGACCCGCGCAATACCATCATGGTGCTGATTTCCGACTTGTACGAGGGCGGCGTGGAGAAGAACCTTCTCCAGCGAGCCAACGAGCTTGTGCAGTCCGGCGTTCAGTTCATCACGCTGCTTGCCCTGAGCAACGAGGGCAGTCCCTTCTACGACAGGGAGCTTGCCGGAAAGCTTTCCGCTTTGGGAGTTCCCTGCTTTGCCTGCACGCCGGACATCTTTCCGGGCATGATGGCGGCCGCCATCCGCAGGGAGGATGTCTCCCTCTGGGCGGCGGGGCAGGGCGTCGTCACCACGCCTGCCGCAAAGACGCCTTCCTGAGAACATGGCCGTCGTATCCTGACCATGGCCACGATGGCTCGTGCTTCGAAATGTTCCGGGGGAGCCTGTCTCCCCCGGATGCAGGCTTTCCGGTCCTCTTCATCAGGACGAAGCGTCGGGGCCACGAAAAGGAGTTCCCTTGAAGCGACGTGCCTTCACGAACCCCGTGGGGAATGCCGGGCGTATGCGCTCAGGAAGAGAAGGGGAAAGGCTGTTTCGAAAGGGAAAGAGGAGCCTTTGTGACGAGGCCGGCCAGGGAGGCTCCCCCTTTCAGACTGAAAGAAGCTGTTGCGGATACGCTCCCTGTACTTCCGAGGGTAGCGGAGGGACGGCGCAAGAGCTTGGTCGGGAACTTTTCTTGAAAGGAGAGGGGAAGATTCCGCGGGGTAGCCATCCGTTTGGGCCGAAAAGCGCTCGTAATGTTCCTTCTTCAGACAATTTTTTCGGAGTCCTGAAGAAGGCTTTTTCCCGAAGTGCACGGCGAACGGGCCCAAAAACAGCCTTTTGCGGAGCGAAAGCCTGAAATTTTTTGATAATAAAAATATAATATTATCAATATATTACTTATTGCACTCCAAAATTTCTCCAAAAAACCCGAAAAAAGTGTTTGACAGGACGGGGGAAAATGGGCATAACCCGAAAACGCGCTGAGGCACAGCGGCTCAAACGAGTGCCCCGCCGAAA